>NZ_MRCI01000005.1 GCF_001922575.1 Neptunomonas phycophila
TCGGTCAGATAATTCGTGTGAACGCTATGCCAGGATTCGGCTAATCGTTTAAGGAGGTGATCCAGCCGCAGGTTCCCCTACGGCTACCTTGTTACGACTTCACCCCAGTCATGAACCACACCGTGGTAAACGTCCCCCCGAAGGTTAGACTATCTACTTCTGGTGCAATCCACTCCCATGGTGTGACGGGCGGTGTGTACAAGGCCCGGGAACGTATTCACCGTGGCATTCTGATCCACGATTACTAGCGATTCCGACTTCATGGAGTCGAGTTGCAGACTCCAATCCGGACTACGATCGGTTTTGTGAGATTGGCTCACCCTCGCAGGTTTGCAGCCCTCTGTACCGACCATTGTAGCACGTGTGTAGCCCTACTCGTAAGGGCCATGATGACTTGACGTCGTCCCCACCTTCCTCCGGTTTGTCACCGGCAGTCTCCTTAGAGTTCCCACCATTATGTGCTGGCAAATAAGGACAAGGGTTGCGCTCGTTACGGGACTTAACCCAACATTTCACAACACGAGCTGACGACAGCCATGCAGCACCTGTCTCAGAGCTCCCGAAGGCACTAAGCTATCTCTAGCGAATTCTCTGGATGTCAAGAGTAGGTAAGGTTCTTCGCGTTGCTTCGAATTAAACCACATGCTCCACCGCTTGTGCGGGCCCCCGTCAATTCATTTGAGTTTTAATCTTGCGACCGTACTCCCCAGGCGGTCAACTTATCGCGTTAGCTGCGCCACTAAAGAATCAAGTTCCCCAACGGCTAGTTGACATCGTTTACGGCGTGGACTACCAGGGTATCTAATCCTGTTTGCTCCCCACGCTTTCGCACCTCAGCGTCAGTATCAGTCCAGGTGGCCGCCTTCGCCACTGATGTTCCTTCCTATATCTACGCATTTCACCGCTACACAGGAAATTCCACCACCCTCTTCTGTACTCTAGCCAAGCAGTATCAGGTGCAATTCCCAGGTTGAGCCCGGGGCTTTCACATCTGACTGACTTAGCCGCCTACGCGCGCTTTACGCCCAGTAATTCCGATTAACGCTCGGACCCTCCGTATTACCGCGGCTGCTGGCACGGAGTTAGCCGGTCCTTCTTCTGATGTTAACGTCACAGATAGCAGTTATTAGCTACTAACCTTTCCTCACATCTGAAAGTGCTTTACAACCCGAAGGCCTTCTTCACACACGCGGCATGGCTGGATCAGGGTTGCCCCCATTGTCCAATATTCCCCACTGCTGCCTCCCGTAGGAGTCTGGGCCGTGTCTCAGTCCCAGTGTGGCTGATCATCCTCTCAGAACAGCTAAAGATCGTCGCCTTGGTAGGCCTTTACCCTACCAACTAGCTAATCTTACGCAGGCTCATCAAATAGCGAAAGGTCCGAAGATCCCCTCCTTTCCCCCGTAGGGCGTATGCGGTATTAATCCAAATTTCTCTGGGCTATCCCCCACTACTCGGTAGATTCCTACGCGTTACTCACCCGTCCGCCGCTCGTCAGCATCTAGCAAGCTAGATCTGTTACCGCTCGACTTGCATGTGTTAGGCCTGCCGCCAGCGTTCAATCTGAGCCATGATCAAACTCTTCAGTTTAATTTTTCGATCGTCTTTGCCGAAGCTTCAACAATCTAAATCTGACTCAGGTTCGCTAACTTCATTACTTCATAAAACGTATGTTTACATGAATTCACTTGGTTGCTTACCTGATAAAGCTTTTGTAGCTTCATCCCAGCAAGCGCCCACACGAATTATCTGACCAATTTGTTAAAGAGCGCTGAACGTTTGATTTGCATCCGACTCGCTGCCCGCTTTCGCGTTGCGCTGTCTCGTTCAGTGAGGCGCGTATTTTACCGAACCCCGTGTCGTTGTCAACGTTTATTTTGCATTTTATTTTCGAGTATTTTCAAAAACAAAGCTGAGCAAAACACGCTAACAACTCGTCGTTATTTAATGAACAAAACCACCTAAAAGATCAATTTATTCAACCACTTAAATAACACCGCCTTACTCTGTTCAAAGCCGCTTTCGCTGCCGTCCTAAGCAAGGAGTGCGCATTCTACAGACACCCCATTTAGAGTCAACAGCCAAGTCGTAATTTTATTCATTTTTTTTAAATTAATAGAGAGACCTGACCCACATAGAACCTCTGCACCGCAATTCCACAAGCTGCTAGCCGCGGTGATCCGACACAAAAGGGTTATTTTTCTTCTCATACCCCAAAGTCGATACTGGCCCATGCCCAGGTATAAAAACCACTTCGTCACTTAAACTAAAAAGCTTATCTTTTATTGAAGAGATAAGCGTAGGATGATCCCCGCCAGGGAAGTCTGTGCGCCCGATTGAACCATTAAAGATCACATCGCCAACCTGGGCTACTTGAGAGGCCTGATGATAAAACACAACATGCCCTGGCGTGTGGCCAGGACAATGTAAAACCGATAATTGCTCTTCCCCCACTTGAACCACTTCACCATCTGTTAGCCACCGATCTGGCGTAAAGCTTTGAACTGCAGGAAAACCGAACATTGAACTTTGTTTCTTTAGCCCTTCAATCCAATAAAGGTCATCGTAGTGCGGCCCTTCAATAGGCAGACCTAGCTGCTCTTTTAATGCGCCTGTTCCACCTACATGATCTATATGCCCATGGGTCAGCAGAATTTTTTCTAGGACCACTCCCTCTTCTTCTATTGCCAGCAGTATCTTTTCGATATCTCCACCGGGGTCAACCACTGCCGCTTTTTTGGTAGACTCACACCACCATAACGTGCAATTTTGTTGAAAGGGCGTAACAGTAATGATTCGATATTTCATACATAAGCTCCTAGTAACTTGAGGCTATTATATACTAGGAGCTCATTAATACTGCCATCACCCACCGTCAATCGTTAGCTTCAGTTTTAAATGCCTTCACCATAGATAAGAGCTGATTCTCTACTGCTCGCAATTCTTTTGATGCCGACTCGCTTTTAGCACCCAAATCAGCATTATGCAGGGAGAGCTGGCGCAACGACTCTACGTTCTTTTGTATTTCCTCAATAACCGAAGTTTGCTGGCCAGCTGCACTGGCCACGCTGACGGTTTGACCTGATATACCGTCCATACTTTTAGTGACGGAACTAAACACTTGCCCTACAGATCCTGACACGCTACGACTTTTTTCAACCACACCTTTAGTTTGATCTAGCTTACTTACTACCATCCCGACAGAAGAAACTATGTTTTCTACCGTCGTACGTACTTCCGAAGTGGAGTCTTTTGTTCGGGTAGCCAACGTCCTTACTTCATCAGCCACTACAGCAAACCCCCGACCATACTCACCCGCTCGCGCTGCCTCTATAGCCGCATTGAGCGCAAGCAAGTTTGTTTGCTCTGCAATTTCGGTTATCACCCCAATAACATGCTCAATCTCTACGGTATGCTGCTTTAAGTTTTGAGCTTCTTTCTCGGCCAGCTCCATTTGCTGGGAAATGCTGCTTATCGCTTCTATTATATCTTCTAGATGTTTACGCCCGTCCAGAGCTTCATTGTTAGCCTGCTGAACAGCATCTGATGTAGCCGTCATGCTCTGGGATATTTCTAAAGCCGAAGCGGCTAGCTCCTCGACAGAGACTGCTACCATATCTGTCTCCTCACTTTGTCGATTAGCGCCTTGCTTCGAATCAATTGATATTGACTCAGATGCAGTTACCACCCGATCAATTTCTCCGCAAAAATCCCCCAATCTTCCTAGCACGGTTTTGGTACTTGCCATCTGCATCTGCAAACCGTACTCAACCGCCCCGATATTATCTAACCTGCCGGTAAAAAGTTTCTGCATCACTTCGTTAGACGATATGCCTTTTGCTTTGTTAGCCAACACATTCAAAGGCTTTATATATCCAAGATATAGCCCTGCAAGACCGCCCCCCTGAAGAAAGGCCAACAGCAATCCCAACAACCATTCTCCTTTTACAAACAAAGCTCCTAGCAAAACTAAAGAGAGCAACACAAACAGTCCAGTTGTGAATAGAGTCGAGCTTATGACTGATTGCTTAATAGGGTTGTTTCCATTATTGAGGGCGTTATACATTTTTATAGCGTCTTGCTTTTGAGCAGCAGACGGCAACGCTCTAACTGATTGATAGCCTACTTTTTCTCCATTTTGATACACAGGAGTAACGTAAGCATCAACCCAATAGTAATTACCATTTTTACATTTATTAACAACCAAGCCCCGCCACGATTTGTTCTGCTTAAGCATCGCCCACATGTTTTCGAACGCTGCTTTAGGCATGAAGGGATGACGCACAATACGGTGAGGACTTCCGAGCAGCTCATCGTGTGAGTATCCACTGATCTTTACAAACTCATCATTAGCATAAGTGATACGCCCTTGAATATCGGTGGTGGAAATAAGTTGATCCGTGGCGGCAAAGGTAACTTCGCTCCCAGTAAGGGTGACTGATGGCATAAAAATCCCTGTCAATTGAATGTGAACCAAAACTGAATAACGTCTGTTGTAACGGCGTGCGAACTAATATCTTTAATATTGTCTTAGACTATAATAGTTCGTATTACTCATACTGACCCAAAAATGCTCAGACAATCATTTAAAGTAGAGATGCATGGCCTCGATTAGCGATTACACTCAACAACTGGCGGAACTACGCCCCAAGCTTGTAACCTTTACGATGCTTCAAATCCCTGATCGGAATTACGCAGAAGATCTCGTTCAAGACTCGATTATCGCGGCCATCGAGAGCATTGAAAAATACGAAGGCAAAGCCGCTTTTGAAACATGGGTTTATAGCATTTTGAAATATAAGCTAATTGACTATATTCGCCATAAAAAACGCGAACAAGAGCGCTTTGTTTCTGATGAAAACGATGTCGATATTGACTCCTTTTTTAATAAAAAAGCTCACTGGAATGCCGACGATACTCCACAACAGTGGCATAACCCCGAGGAGCTGCATTTACGTACACATTTTTGGGAAGTTTTTGATTTTTGCCTACTACATTTACCCAGTAGCACCGCTAGAGTTTTCGCTTTGCGCGAGCTAATGGAAATGGAAACAGAAGAGATTTGCGATAGTTTGGGCATTTCTGAGCAAAACTGCTGGACAATTTTGCACAGGGCTCGTTTAAAACTAAGAAGCTGTTTGGAGCGCGGCTGGTTTCTTAAAACAGGAGAAAGCGTATGAAGTCATGCGTCCAAGCGACTTATCTTATGTCTAAGCAATTAGACACACAATTAACACTTTTAGAGAAGATGAGTTTACGAATGCACTTATTTATGTGCGGTAATTGTAATCTGTGTAACGATCAATTAACGACAATTCATGACTTATGCAGCCAGCGAATTACTGACATTCATTTAAAGGGTCGCGACAAGGAGTAACCCTTGTCGCTGTCGAGCACCAACTATTCACTACACCTTATGGTAAAGCTCTGCACCCGTACTTTTAAATTCCGCCGACTTTTCTTGCATCCCCTGCTCTGCTTTCGCGTTAATAGCCGCTACCTGCGACGCATCCAACTCGCGAACCTCTTGTGATATTTTCATAGAACAAAATTTTGGTCCACACATCGAGCAGAAATGTGCAACCTTCGCAGATTCTTTAGGCAAAGTCTCATCGTGGTAGGCTTTGGCAGTATCAGGGTCAAGACCGATATTAAATTGATCTTCCCAGCGGAATTCGAAGCGTGCTTTCGACATCGCATTATCACGTATCTGCGCTCCAGGGTGCCCTTTTGCTAAATCCGCTGCATGAGCCGCGATTTTATAAGTGATAATGCCCGTTTTAACATCATCTTTATTAGGAAGCCCCAAGTGCTCTTTAGGCGTAACGTAACACAACATAGCGCAGCCATACCAACCGATCATTGCTGCTCCTATCCCCGATGTAATATGGTCATATCCCGGAGCAATATCAGTCGTTAGAGGCCCTAACGTGTAAAAAGGAGCTTCGTGGCATTCGGTTAGCTGCTTGTCCATATTTTCTTTGATCATATGCATCGGCACATGCCCAGGACCTTCGATCATGACTTGGACATCGTGCTTCCAAGCTATTTTGGTCAGCTCACCCAACGTCTCTAGCTCAGCAAATTGCGCTTCATCATTTGCATCATACACAGACCCAGGACGCAGACCATCACCTAATGAAAAGGACACATCGTAAGCTTTACATATTTCGCAGATATCTTCGAAGTGCGTGTATAAGAAATTTTCTTCATGGTGAGCTAAGCACCACTTAGCCATGATTGATCCACCACGCGAGACAATCCCGGTCATTCGCTTTGCCGTCATAGGCACGTAACGCAACAAAACACCCGCGTGGATAGTAAAGTAGTCCACACCTTGTTCGGCTTGCTCAATTAACGTGTCGCGAAACACTTCCCAATTTAGATCTTCAGCAACGCCATTCACTTTCTCTAGCGCTTGGTAGATAGGTACAGTCCCTATAGGGACAGGCGCATTACGTAATATCCACTCCCTCGTTTCATGGATATTTTTACCTGTGGATAAGTCCATGATGGTATCCGCACCCCAACGGGTTCCCCACGTCATCTTTTCTACTTCTTGTTCAATAGATGACGATAATGCGGAGTTACCAATATTACCGTTAATCTTCACTAAGAAGTTACGACCAATAATCATTGGTTCACATTCTGGGTGGTTGATATTTAACGGAATAATCGCCCGGCCTTCGGCAACCTCTTTGCGGACAAATTCAGGCGTAATTTCATCAGGCAAATTAGCACCAAAACTAAAGCCTGGATGCTGTTGAGCAACGCTTTGCCCCTCCACTTTATTCTTAGCCAACTTCATGTTTTCACGGATGGCAATGAATTCCATTTCCGGCGTTATGATACCTTTACGCGCATAATGCAATTGCGTAACGTTGCACCCTTCTTTAGCTCGGCGAGGCTTTCGAGTCAGCTCAAACCTTAATTCATCCAAACGTAAATCTGCTGCACGGGTTTGACCATAAACAGACGTCAAGCCATCAAGCAGAACAGTATCTTGTCGCTCATCTATCCAGCTTTCTCGCAAGGGCGCTAAGCCCTTGCGGATATCAATTTCTGCCTCTGGGTCAGTGTACGGCCCAGAGGTATCATAAACATACAGGGGCTCGTTCGGTTCACCACCAAAGGCTGTGGGTGTTATATCTAAAGAAATCTCACGCATGGGCACTCGAATATCGGAACGGCTACCTTCGATATACACCTTGCGCGATTTAGGAAATGGCTGCACAGAGGCATTATCAACCTGTGCACTTTGGCTCAACTGGCGATTATTTGTCATAACTATCCTGTCATTATTCTGTTTATTAATATTCTCTGACGTCAGAAATCGAATTCCAGAGCGTCGCAAAATGGTGTAAAGGCCCATGTCCACTACCTACATCTAACTGATCTGCAGCAGCTATAGATTCCGATAAATATACTTTGGCCTGTGAGACAGCCGCGTCTAAACTTAAGTGCTTAGCAAGCAGCGCAGTAATTGCTGATGAGAGCGTACAACCTGTACCGTGTGTATTTTGTGTATTAATCCGTTTGGCGCGATAAGCCTGTACATGCTTGCCATCCGAGAGAAGATCAACCGCATCATTATCTCCCTCCAAGTGACCACCTTTTAGCAATACATGCTTGGCCCCTAACTCATGCAGTTTCGGCAATAGCGCATACATCCCATCAATAGTGGTGGGCTCATCAAGGCCAACTAAAGCCGCAGCTTCGGGTAAATTAGGCGTAATAAGATAAGCGCGAGGTAAGATCTGCTGTTTGAGCGCCGCTACCGCATTCATAGGTAATAGCGCGCTCCCACTTTTAGATATCATGACAGGGTCAACGACTAGGGGAATAGTAGGATAACGGCTCAGCGCCTGTGCCACTGTCTCTATGATATCAACGGAGCCCAACATACCTACCTTGATCGCATGAATAGCAATATCCGTTAGCACAGCATCGATTTGAGCGGCGATTACATCATTAGGAATAGGGTGAATTGCTGAAACGGTGTGCGTATTTTGCGCCGTGACCGCTGTGATGACTGACGCTCCGTAAACACCGAGCGCAGAGAAAGCTTTTAAGTCAGCTTGTATGCCTGCACCACCTCCGCTATCAGAGCCTGCGATGGTCAGCACATTTGGGATTGCAAATGATTTCATCTCGATTCCTACGCCAGTGCAAACTGGATCAGGTTCAGCGGGTATCATCTCAGCCTCAACATAAGGCACCCCGACAAGATAAATTAAGTGTACGTTGTCCGCTTTTTTATGTCTATATTTGCCGAACAACAAGCGATTGAATGATCACTCAAGAATTCGGTATGAAAAATAGGACTTTTTCCTATATCCAAAAATTCTCACTCAGACATAATAACAACCGTGGATCTCCTGTTCATGGAACGAATGTAAGGAAGGCCTCGACAAGCGGAATGGACACAAGGATTGTCCGAATGGAATCAACTAATTAGCAATAATTAGCACCGCAAGGAAAAAGGAAGCCAAAAAGAGAACTTTGCATACGGATTTGCGAAGTTCTCACCACTTCCCACCTCGTTATACACTGAGCTACCTACTCTTCTTTAATACAAAACGCTTTACAACTTATCATCTAAAAATGATGACTATTTAACGATAGCAATAGTATGCGCCTACTCGCGACAGCACACCAAAGCAAATAGGTTTGAAGCGGCAACGATCAGAGAACTGTATCAAAGAAGTGTCTTAAAGCTCATGCAGGGACGCCTGTCGACAAGCCCCAAATAGATCGCACAACATCAGAGGCTGGCTCAGAGCAATCGCCCGCTATCCATTTAGCCAACCCGCCCGCTACATCTTGAAATAGTTGAGGTTCAGGTTGCGGCTGTTCCAGCCAATGCTGAAAATCACGAGGTTGGAAATCATCCATTACTGTAGCCAATTGAAGCCGATCTAAAAGAATGGCATTTGAGCGCTGTTCCGACTGACCTTGCATAGGCTTAGTTAAAAACTTTTTACCATACTGCATTGTTTCGCTAGCTAAGCCAAAGCCACAATTTGAAAACACCCCAGAACAAGCCGCTAAATCTTGCTCAAACCCTGCACGACTAAGAGGTTTAAAGTGAACATTATTGATTGAATGCGCAAAAGAACGCTTACTATATACGTGAAAGCGATAATCAGTAAACGAAGCAAACCAATCGATCAATGTTTCATCTGTTTCAAATGGGAGATAAACCAGAACCAGCCCTTCATCAACTGTCCTTGAATATTGGGGCGGGCTAATTAGAGGCGGAACAATTGTTCGGTTAAAATGATCCCAATGCACCCCTACGGGTATCGTAACAGGAGCAAATATCTGAACGCCTAAACGCAACATCAACGAGCGCCAGCCATCGGGCAACTTGTGCATAAAAGCATACTGATGTGCGATACCAATAGACTTTTTACCGCGCAGTTTCGCCGCCCAAGCGGTCACCGGCTCAAAGTCAGAGAGAATAAGATCATAACTCTGGACATCCAGCGACTTAATATCACGGATCAGCGTGCTTAAACTATTCCTTGTGAGGGTATCCCACGACTTAACTTTTGCGCCCTCTCCCATATAAAAGGTTAAACCGCGACGCGTTTGGTAGTCGCCGAACAACTCCATATCAAACAGTTCGTCAGCAGGGCGACCACTGAATAAGTAATCAACATCAACGCCGGCCTGCTTGAGCGCGGGTGCCATGACCCGTGCGCGTGTTATATGACCATTACCTGTCGCTTGCACCCCATATAGCACCTTCATGACTACACTCGCCTCATAAAGCAAATCCAATAAGCATAGCCAACTCAGCGCAACAGATACCTAACGCAGCGCCAGCGGCGATATCCGTTGGATAGTGGACACCCAGCATTACACGAGAAAAACCTATCATCCCAGCCAACACATAACCAACGCCTGCAAGAGCTGGATAAAAAACGGCTAAAAGCGTAGCAAACAAAAAGGCGGCGGCTGAATGCCCGGAGGGGAAGCTAAAGGTATCCGACGGAACAATAACCGCCTCAAACCCCTTAAGTGAGCTGGGCCTTGGACGTTTGATGGTGTTTTTTAGCAACCAGTAAACCGGGAGCTCCACTAAAAAAGCCAACAGCCCCGCCACCAAAAATGCCTGACCATGCTCGGCATCGAACACAGCAAAAGCTACCCCAATAACGACATATAAGAGGCCATCACCTAACCGGGAAATAGCCCGACTAATCAGCGCCAAATGTGAATACGTTAAACGGCGCGTCTGAAGCCAGTTAAATGTCAGTGTGTCAAAGTCTGTTATTTTCTGGATGGTAAGCATCTTTAACCCCCAGTTAGCCCATGCAATTTTAGGTATGGTGGGTCAACTAGATGACAGACCGATGACAAAATACTGACTTTTATGTGACAACCATTGAGACTTATTGTTGAGCGATCCACTCAGAGACAAGATTGACTAGCCCATCGGGATTTTCCCATGGTTGCATATGCCCACCTGACACAACCGCTAATGTAAAAGCATGAGATTGTTGCTCGATCACCCTGTGTGCATATTCAAGTGACAACACCTCATCCTTTTCGCCCTGTATTAGCAATCCTGCAAGCTGCCGCTTACTATCTGATCTAGCGGAACGCCAACTAAATATCGAGTTCAAAGTTTTAAGCGGGTAATCGAAAACAACAAGCGGATCAGCCCCCATTTCATCGGCGGCAGGATGAGAAGCAATAAGGGCATCATAATCCAATATCGACTTTAACGGCACTCGAGCCAGTGGGAAAAACGGGCTACTCATACCAATCCATTGCCAACCCAGACTATGCATGAGGTCGGGAGCTACTTCCGGCATCAATAACGTTTGGCAAATAACGCCAGATATTCGCGCATCCTTCTCGGCAACGGCCATCGCTAATAACGAGCCGATAGAATACCCAAATAGATAAACAGGGCGAGTCTTTGAACCCGCCAGATACTCGATTACTTCACTAACGCCGTCAGCAATATCGTCAAGGGTGTACAACCCCCTAACACCGCCTGAATACCCGTGACCGGGATAATCCATACTAACAACGTCAAATCCTCGCCTACTCAGCTTATCCAGCAGCGGCGCGTAGTATTCAGAATATGTCCCTATGCCAGGCAAAAAAACCACCAGCGGTGATTTAGACTCAGCAAAAGAAGGATAATGCTCGTAGTGAATTTCACCTAACTTAAAAGTTTCTCGGCGCTCCAAAGAAGGCTCAAGCCCCATCTTTGCTCGCAAACGATCACGCAACCCTATATCCGCTTCAACTGTTGGCGTGAATAATGAAAAGTAGTCTACAAACACTCTAACAGTCTCCTTTTACGCCATAATCAAGATATCTACCTGTATCAACCCAAGCAGCCAAGATGCATTTTTTGGATACATCAACGCTGGCAACGAGAGCAAAACACCGTACTGCGCTGCCCCATGCGAACTTCCGTTAGTTCTTTGCCACAAACTAAGCAAGGCTCACCGGCTCTACCATACACTGATAACGATTGAGCAAAGTATCCAGGCTTACCGTCGCTATCAACAAAATCCCTCAGAGTCGTCCCTCCTTGCTCAATTGCGGCGGACAATATTTTCTTGATTGCCGCAACCAAACGAGTCAGCTTAGGCTTAGATACTTTACCGGCCGGCTTCCTTGGATCAATACCCGCCATAAACAACGCCTCATTTGCGTAAATATTACCGACACCGACAACCACATGACTGTTCATCACCAACTGCTTAATCGCCACACTGCGCCCTTGGCTACGATTGATCAGATAATCAGCATTAAACGCGTCTGTCAGCGGCTCTGGACCCAGCGAAGAGATCAACGATAGTTCCTCTCCCACTGGCTGCCACAAAACTGAACCAAATCGGCGAGGATCCGTTAAGCGCAAGCACGCCCCCGAAGCCAAACCGATATCGATGTGATCATGCTTACCAGGCTCTACATAATGAGTGAGTACTCGCAAACTACCAGACATTCCCAAATGAATAACAATAGCTCCGCGCTCTGTCTCTAAAAAAAGATACTTGCCTCGCCGGCTCACGTTATTAACCGCAAGACCTATAAGCGACTGCAAAACATCGACAGGAACCGGCCAACGCATCTTAGGCTGACGCACAACAATAGAGGTGAGCGTCTGATTAATCACATGCGGAGCAACACCGCGCCGCGTTGTTTCTACTTCTGGTAGTTCTGGCAAAACGTAAATCCCAATTCATTTTGAATCATGCGCTATTAATAACAATGTACACACGCAGTTAACAAGCGCTTTAACCAATCACATCTCTCTTATGTACGCAGAACAAGCTCCACTTGTTTCTTTTAGACATAAAAAAACCCGGCCAAAGCCGGGTTTTCTGGAAGCACTAAATCTTATTTGATCTTAGCTTCTTTATACATAACGTGCTTACGAACAACTGGATCAAACTTTTTGATCTCAAATTTTTCTGGCATGTTACGTTTGTTTTTATCAGTCGTGTAGAAGTGACCTGTACCGGCGGATGAAACCAGACGGATCTTTTCACGGTTACCTTTTGCAGCCATGGTCTAGCTCCTTATACTTTTTCGCCACGAGCACGAACTTCAGTCAAAACTGAGTCAATACCCTTTTTATCGATGATACGCATACCTTTAGAAGAAACGCGTAGACGAACAAATTTGTTTTCAGATTCTACCCAAAAACGGTGCCAATGCAGGTTTGGTAGAAAACGACGACGTGTTTTACGTTGTGAGTGGGAAACATTGTTCCCTGTTACTGGACGCTTACCAGTAACCATGCAAACTTTAGACATAATTAATACCTTATTAGTCGATTAACTCTATTCAGATGTCTATTGGCTACGAGTAGCTGATATGCCACTTACGCAATAGCCTCAGGCGGAGCGTCCAAAAACCGGACAAGAATCCCATACCGGAAGTGAATAGAAGGCGCGCATTGTACAGAAAATCAACAACCCAAGCTACCGCTTTTTACGAATAAATCAAAACATTGCTAAACAGCGCCCACAATCACTATATCAACCCCCGTTCAGCAAATGAAACAACCTCAGGATCACCAATCACCATGTGATCCAACACGCGCACATCCACCAACTGCAGCGCATTGACCAAACGCTCTGTTATATGTCGATCAGCCGCCGAAGGCTCGGCAATGCCCGATGGATGGTTATGCGTCAAAATAACGGCCGCTGCATTCACTTCCAAGGCTTTACGCACGACCTCTCGGGGATACACAGAAGCCGCATCTATGGTGCCAAAGAACATAGGCTCAAACCGAATGATTCGATGCTTATTATCCATAAACAGACACGCAAAAACCTCTTGACGATAATGGCGCATCTTCGCCGACAGAAACATCCGAACCGCAGAGGGGCTCTCCATCACATCTCCACGCTCTAGCGATGCCAACAGGTGACGGCGGCTCATTTCTAAAACAGCTTGTAATTGAGCATACTTCGCATTTCCTAAACCAGGCCCCTGACAAAAAGCCTCCTGGCTGCTCTCAAGCAACTCTCTAAGCCCGCCAAAGCGCTGGAGTAAATCTCTCGATAAATCAACAGCACTAGTGCCCTTAATACCTGTTCGCAAAAAAATGGCCAACAACTCTGCATCGGACAAAACCGCCGCGCCATGATGCAAGAGCTTTTCTCTCGGCCTTTCTAGCTCCGGCCAATCTGTAATTGCCATATCAACATCCCTTTATTTCGCTCTTTAGCTTCATGCTAAGCAACACAAAACTTATTCTACGAGCACAAGCTGACTATTAGCTGATCAGAACGACTACTCATATAAAGTACGACTTTATCGCCTTAACACCTACGCAACAAAATCGTGAGATGGTATCGTACACGCCTTTAGCATTGCAGCAGATTCGAGTGGTTCAAGGTATGCATAGACTTACTAACAAACAGGTCATTCTAGGTATTACAGGTGGGATTGCCGCTTACAAAAGCGCCGAACTAACACGCCACTTAAAAGCTGCTGGCGCGGATGTACGCGTTGTAATGACTCCCGCGGCTACCGAATTTATTACTCCCCTAACATTACAGGCCCTGTCTGGAAATCCGGTTCACACACAACTACTCGACCCGGAAGCGGAAGCCGGCATGGGGCATATAGAGTTAGCACGTTGGGCTGATATTATGGTTATAGCTCCCGCCAGTGCAGACTTTATGGCTCGCTTAGCTTCTGGCATGGGAAACGACCTGTTAACTACGCTGTGCTTAGCAACCGACGCCCCTATTTGCCTTGCCCCTGCTATGAATCAAGCCATGTGGCGATCAGCACAAACGCAACGCAACGCTGAGACACTATCCGCACAAGGCATTAAACTATGGGGGCCAGGCATTGGCGATCAAGCGTGCGGTGATACAGGGCCAGGGCGCATGCTGGAACCTCTCGATATTGCCGCGCGAACAGCCGCTAGTTTTGAAACAGGATCGCTAGCCGGCCTGCGGCTAACAATAACGGCAGGGCCAACCCGAGAACCGTTGGACCCTGTGCGATATATATCGAATCATAGCTCAGGGAAAATGGGCTTTTCGCTTGCGCAAGCCGCCGTTAGTGCAGGTGCTCACGTTACGTTAATCAGCGGGCCCGTCAACTTAGCGACTCCCGACCATGTAACACGCATAGATATCAACAGCGCTCAGGATATGCTTCAAGCCGCCGAATCCGACGCCGCCCAATGTGATATTTTTATCGCTTGCGCGGCTGTCGCTGATTATCGACCATCCGCTGTTGCAGAGCACAAGATCAAAAAAGGGAAAGAAGAGATCATGGAGCTTCACCTGATCAAGAACCCCGACATCGTAGCGACCATCGCTTCCAAAGTTAACGCTCCATTCACCGTTGGCTTTGCTGCTGAAACGCGAGACATAGTCAGTTATGCTCAAGACAAATTGGTTAGAAAGAAGCTAGATTTAATTATTGCGAATGATGTTTCCCGAACAGACATCGGCTTTAACAGTGATGACAATGCCGTCACTCTAGTCACTGCCGATCAGGTTACAGAACTCCCAATGATGCGTAAGCGTCAGCTTGCAACCTCATTAATTGACCATATTGCCCAACTTTATAAGGCCAACCGATGAACACTCTTCAAGTTAAAATTTTAGATCCTCGTATAGGCGATACGTTTCCGTTACCCACTTATGCGACCCCGGGCTCTGCTGGCATGGATTTACGAGCCTGCTTAGACGAAACATTAACATTAGCACCCGGACAAACGGAGCTTATTCCAACAGGCTTATCTATTCACATTGCCGACCCCTCACTGTGCGCCATGATTTTGCCCCGCTCTGGGCTAGGCCACAAACATGGCATCGTATTAGGCAATCTTGTCGGCCTTATCGATTCCGACTACCAAGGCCAACTTTTTGTTTCTTGCTGGAACCGCGGTCAAACGACCTTTTCGATGGCGCCTGGAGAACGGATAGCGCAGCTCGTTTTAGTACCGGTCGTGCAAGCTGAATTTGAAGTGGTCACCGAATTCAGCGACTCAGAGCGAGGCGACGGTGGATTTGGCTCTTCTGGCCTCTCTTAACAGCTCCTATTAACCGCAAATAGTCACATTTAACGAAAGCCCGAGCAAAAGGATGGCAAAGTGAGCTGCAATTTAGACAATATAGATGACACTCTATTTCGTGCTTATGATATTCGCGGCATTGTAGGAGAAAGTTTAACTGAAGCCGTTGCGTATCACTTAGGACGCGCCTTTGCTGCCCAAGCGAGAGCTCAAGCTATTCGCAATACCGCTGTAGGAGCTGATGGCCGCCTATCTAGCCCCGCCTTAAAAAAACAACTCATTCAAGGCCTACTCGAGGGTGGCCTTGATGTTACCGACATAGGCTATATTGCAACACCGGTGCTTTACTTTGCGGCCCATCACACCGACACAAAAACCGGCATCATGATTACCGGCAGCCATAACCCCAAAGCGTATAACGGGTTTAAAATGATGATGGCGGGCAACACGCTGGCTGAACAAGACATACAAGCACTTAAGTACCGCATGCTGGATAAAAACTACGATAGCGACTCCAGCAAACGGTTAGGTTCCTTACATTCTCACGATTTTCGCGCTCAATACCGCAAACGAATCTTGGACGATATCAGCTTACCTCGGCCACTCAAAGTAGTCATAGATTGCGGCAACGGGATCCTTGGAGAAACAGCCCCATACCTGCTTGAACAGCTTGGTTGCGAAGTTATCCCTCTGTATTGCGATGTAGACGGTAACTTTCCAAATCATCACCCCGACCCTAGTAAAGCCGACAATTTAGCTGAGTGCATCACTGCCGTTAAAACCCAACAAGCCGATGTAGGGCTCGCCTTCGATGGCGATGGTGATCGTGTTGGAGTGATTACTGCAGATGGCAGCATTATTGACGCTGACAGGCTCACCATGCTGTTTGCCGAGGATGTCCTCACCCGAAACCCTGGTGCAAAAATCCTCTTTGATGTGAAATGCTCTCGTCAGTTAGCCCACGTCATCACCCAAGCAGGCGGCGTTCCCACAATGTGGAAAACAGGTCATTCAATGCTCAAACGAAAAATGAAGGCTACTGGGGCATTGCTTGCTGGTGAGATGTCAGGGCACATTTTTTTCAAAGAGCGCTGGTTCGGTTTTGATGATGGGCTCTATGCTGCCGCCCGTTTACTAGAAATTTTAGCCTCCCAACCAGAACCTTTAGCATCTCTGTTTGCGCGTTATCCACAAGACATCAGCACACCAGAGTTGTCCGTCGAGGTTTCCGAAGCCTCAAAATTCGCTATTATCAAAGAGCTTCAGCAGCACGCCTTTCCTGAGGGCAGCAAAACACTGATCGATGGTTTACGAGTAGACTATGCTGATGGATGGGGCTTATGTCGAGCCTCAAATACCACACCGACGCTCGTACTTAGATTTGAAGCCGATAACGAAACAGCGTTAACCCGTATAAAAAACCAATTTCAGATACAATTACACGCCATAGACTCAACAATAAACATTCCTTGTGCGTGAATGCCAAAAGAGAGAATCACTATGCCACTTAACAGAGCTCAAGCCATGGCAACCGCTGAAGTACTCAGCGTAGCCGTTCCGTACATCCAACGCTTCGTGGGCAAAACTATCGTCATTAAATACGGCGGTAACGCCATGACCGATGACAAACTTAAAAATAGCTTTGCACGTGACATTGTCATGATGAAGCTCATTGGCTTGAACCCAGTAGTGGTTCACGGTGGCGGCCCACAAATTGGCGATTTACTCGACAAGCTCAAGATCGAATCACACTTTATTAACGGTATGCGTGTAACCGACTCTAAAACCATGGATGTAGTCGAAATGGTATTGGGCGGCATGGTCAATAAAGAAATTGTTGGGCTCATCAACACGAACGGCGGCAAAGCGATTGGCCTTACCGGTAAAGATGGCCAATTATTAATGGCGCGCAAATTACGAGTTAAACACAAGACCCCTGAAATGTCCGCCCCAGAGATTATTGATATTGGCCATGTAGGTGAAGTGGACTCGGTTAATACTGACGTGCTGGACATGTTAGCTGACTCTGATTTCATCCCCGTGATTGCACCTATCGGTGTCGGGCCTGACGGCGCCTCATACAACATCAATGCGGACTTAGTCGCCGGTAAAGTGGCCGAAGTACTCAAGGCGGAGAAACTAATTTTACTCACTAACATTGCGGGTCTGATGGACAAAGAGGGTAAAATTTTAACAGGGCTGTCTACGGAACAAGTCGACTCGCTAATTGAAGACGGAACTATTTATGGCGGCATGCTCCCTAAAATTGGCTGCGCTCTGGATGCTGTTAAATCAGGCGTAAACAGCGCACACATCATTGATGGCCGCGTAGAGCACTCGTGCATGCTAGAGATCTTCACTGATGAAGGCGTAGGCACGCTGATCACCAACCATTCTCTATAAGATATTGAGTGAGCATGAACGAAACGACCAAACTGTCACGACGTGAGCAAATTCTTCAAGCACTAGCCCAAATGCTAGAAGTTAACCCGGGACAACGCATTACAACCGCGGCCTTGGCTAAAGAAGTTGGCGTGTCTGAAGCCGCTTTGTATCGACATTTTCCAAGTAAAGCACGCATGTTTGAGGGGCTCATCGGTTTTATAGAAGAGACCGTATTCACACGCGTTAATATGATTACAAGCTCAGACAGTCCAGCAATACGCCAATGCGAGCAAATACTGACTCTAGTACTTGCCTTTGTTGAGCGCAACCCGGGGATGGCTCGTATTTTGACGGCCGACGCCCTAGCCGGTGAAACGGACAGGCTGCGTGGGCGTGTTAATCAGTTTTTTGAGCGTTTAGAAACGCAAATAAAACAGGTGCTTCGCGAAGCCGAACCTAAAGAAGGTTTGCGAACAGAAACCACGGTGGGCATCACCGCGAACTTAATGATTGCAGTTGTAGAAGGCCGTATTCGACAATTTGTACGCAGCGAGTTTCAGCGCCGCCCTACCGAAAACTGGCAAGACCAATGGCCAAGGCTTTCTGTAGGCTTATTCCGCAACGCAGAATAGCACCAAAACAAGCAAGCTATCACACGGCTTGCTTGTTTTATTCATTTCCTTGGCAATGATAGCCTTCTGTACTATCACACTCACTATGTTGTGTTTGAGCGAAACGACGTTGCTCATGCTGCATCATCAATAAGGCCGACACAGAAACCAGCTGCACCCCTGCTTCATCCAAAACAGGAATCGCCTCCGCTAAAAACTCAGTTGTAATGGGGTAAGGATGACCGATCATAATGGCTTGCCCATAGTGGCGTGCGATGCGGATAGCTTTAAAAAACTGTGATTGTAAAAACTCACGCGTTTGCTGGTGATCTAAGAAAATATCTCGCTTAAACGTAGGTACGCCCGTCGCTCTAGCCACTTCCCACGCTATACTTTTAGCGGTGGTGCGGCTATCAACAAAAAAGAGGTTTCTTTTTTTAGCCACCTGCATAACCCATCGCATTGGCTCCTCTTTTTGCGTTAACAGGCTGCCCATATGATTATTTAAACCAATCGCAAAAGGAATATCGTCCAAACTTCGGTTAAGCACGCGCTTGAACTCCTGCTCCCCTAATGCATCCGTTAACGCCCCAGGGCCTAGCCGAAAATGGTGTGTATTTGACATAGGCGCATGCAGCATTAGCTCCTTACCTCGCTGATGCGCAATGGTCGCTAATTCTTTTCCATGAGCGGAAAAAGGTAAAACGGCGTAGGTTACAGGCCCTGGCAAGTTAACGGCCGCTAGACCTTGCTCATAGCTGTTACCAATATCATCAATGATAATAACAACGCGCGGTTGGCGAACCGTGTCTGACTGCGCTTGTGCAACCGCCCACCCTACATGGAAGGTCACTCCCGATAAGCATATTATCGATGCCAACGACAACGCGCTGCGGCGAATACAAACCACTAAAGCCTGACGAAGCCTAGCGCCGAACACGACAAGGGCCTCGACAATACAGCGCGACCTGAGCACTGTGTTTAGCGGACAATACTCAGCGCCTTTAATAAGTTAAGTGCTTCATATAATTGATAATCGCGCTCTGCCAAGCCTTTGCTAGCCGCGGCAAGCTCTTCATCAACTACCTCGCCTTGACCATTCTCTAGGTGCCCGGTCAAATCACTTTCTTTAGGGAAACGGCTGACACCTAACGCTTTTAGTTCTGCCTCTTCCACTACTACGTCAGGAACGATTCCTTGCGCCTGTATAGAACGCCCACTTGGCGTAAAATAGCGAGCTGTTGTGAGTTTCAACGCACGGTTATCCGATAGCGGCAACACTGTTTGCACCGAGCCCTTACCAAAGCTGGTAGTTCCCATAATGACCGCACGTTTTTGATCTTGTAATGCACCGGCCACAATTTCAGAAGCCGAGGCTGATCCGCTGTTAATCAGCACTACAATGGGGACATCAGGCACTGCCATGGCTTTCGTCGCTGTAAACTTGGTATCGGCACTCGCAACGCGCCCTTCGGTGTAGACAATCATGCCCTCATCAACAAATGCATCAACCACTTCAACAGCAGCCTGCAGAACACCACCCGGGTTATTGCGTAAATCAAGCACAAGGCCCGTTAGTGGCTGCTCTTTTTGAAGCTTCTTGAGTGCTTTTTTCAAATCAGCACCGCTATTGCTCTGGAACTGCGTAATACGGACATAACCATAACCATCGCCCAACAAACGAGACTTAACGCTAGTCACTTTGATGATGTCACGTACGACCGTTATCTCAAGTGGCTTTTGCTCACCTTCACGGATAATGGTCAGTACGATCTTCGTGCCTGCTTCGCCACGCATACGGCTGATCGTTTCGTCAATACTGATATTTTGCAGGGACTCACCATCAATACGTGTAATTAAATCACCGGCTTTAACCCCTGCTTTTTTAGCAGGCGTATCGTCAATTGGGGTGATGACGCGAATAAACCCGTCTTCTTGTGAAATTTCGACACCGACACCACCAAACTCACCCGAGGTGTGCTCTTGCAGCTCTTCAAACGCATCTGGTTCTAGGTAGCCCGAATGCGGATCAAGCCCTGATATCATTCCACGAATGGCATCTTCAAGTACTTTGGCATCATCAACTGGCTCAACGTAAGCTTGCTTAATACGATCAAACACCTCGCTGAAGCGTCGCAGCTCTTCAAGCGGTAACGTTTTCGCTTCTTCAGCTTGGCTAGCTGCTTCTTGTGCATGGATCACAGGTGAAGCAATTAACCCTAAGGCCAACGCAGAAGATAACACTGTAGTATTCAATAGAGATCGATTAATCAAAGATCGACCAGCAACACCTGTGAAGCGCATAAAGTAAATTTCCTTAGTAGCTATCTGCTTAGACCCTAAGCAATAAACACATTATCCAGTTACGAACGGCCTAGTACTATTTAGAAGCGAGCCATGATCGAGGGTTAATGGCTTTTCCTTTGTATCGGATCGCAAAATAGAGCCCAGGTTCACTATAACCGCCACTTTGCCCAACCGTCGAAATCGCCTCGCCCTGAGAAACCCAATCGCCTGTCGTTTTCAACAGAGCATCGTTATGCCCATAGAGGCTCATGTAGCCATCTCCATGATCGAGAATGACCAACAACCCGTAGCCCCTCAGCCACTCTGAAAATACGACCCGTCCATGGTGAACAGCTTTCACCGACTGGCCCGCGCTACCTGATATCAGTAAGCCATCATAAGTCAGATTATCATAACTACTACCAAAGCTTCTGACTATCTTACCCGAGAGCGGCCAGCTTAACTTTCCACGCAATGTTTTAAACGCTTGGTTATTTTGCGTCAGGTTTGCTAACGACAACGACTTTTCGATATCAGCTAACAACTTAGCCAATCGCTTTTGATCCTGTTGCAGCTGGCTAAGCTTTGATTGACCTTGTTTTACACTTTTTTGCAAAGCACTCACTTGCTGTGCCCGCTCAGCTTTCAACGCTTGTTGCTCGGCCAGCTCTGCTTTTAACGATTCGCGGTTTGCCACAATCGACTGCTGCGTTGAATCAATAGCCTGGTGGGTGGATTGTAAGTCACGTAGCAAGGCCTGGTATTCCGTGATTTCATCCGCTTGAGCCTGAGTAAAGCGGTCATAGTAGCGCATCATGCGCGATAATTGCTCTGGGTCTCGCTGGTTCAACAACATGAACAAGCGCGGTTGATGGCCCAGACGATACTGCTGACGAATCAGCTGTTCTATGGAGGCTCGCCCCTTCTCAAGAGACTCTTCTAATGCTTGGCGCTTTTTTTGATAACTTTCTAAGTCAGTATTCAAACCGCCCAGCTGCTGATCCAGCTCATGGATACGTTTACCAATGCCACTAATTTTTTGCTCTGTCTCGGCAAGCTCCTTTGCCGCACGACTTTGACGCTGTCGATCCTTCTTGAGACGCTGCTCAACCCCTTTAATCTCTGACTTGAGCGCAGACAACTGCTTTTCTGTCGCTCTCTTATCATCAGCGGCATGTACCCAACACGGAAAAAGCAACAGTGTGAGCAGTGCAATAATAAAACGGGAATTCATAAAACTCAGTGGTAAAAAAGGCCGCTGATGCGGCCTATTGTATTTAGTTAATCTCAACAAGATTTTTGCCTGTCATCTCCGCTGGCTGCTCAACACCCATCAACGCTAATAAAGTGGGCGCTAAATCACACAAAGCACCATCTTTGAGTGTAACAGATGCTTTGCGTGGGCCGTCATAAATCAATGCAACCGGAAAGCTCGTATGAGCCGTGTGCGCCTGACCGGATTCCGGATCACGCATCATTTCCACATTACCATGGTCAGCCGTCACCAGTGTTTCACCACCCACTTCTGCCATCGCCTCAAGTACACGCGTAATACTTTGATCAACCGCCTCCACTGCTTTAACAGCGGCATCAAACACACCCGTATGGCCTACCATATCGCCGTTAGGGTAGTTACAAACAATTAAGTCATACTTGCCGCTTTTGATGGCCTCAACTAATTTATCAGTCATTTCTGGCGCGCTCATTTGCGGCTGTAAATCGTAAGTTGCCACAGAAGGTGAAGGAATTAAAATACGATCTTCACCCTCATACACCGCTTCCTGTCCTCCATTAAAGAAAAACGTAACGTGTGCATACTTTTCGGTTTCTGAAATACGTAACTGTGTTTTACCTAAGCTGGATAAATATTCACCAATATCATTTTTAATGGCGAAGGGTGGATAAGCGCACGACGCAGGCATTGATGCTGAATATTCCGTCATCATGACATAGTCCGCTAACGCTGGCTGAGCCTCGCGCTCGAAGCCATCAAAGCTATCGGTTTCAACAAATGCCCGGGTAATTTCTCGTGAACGGTCCGGACGAAAGTTAGCGCAGATAATAACGTCACCATCAGCAACCGTACCAACGGCTTGGCCATCGGCAGTAATCACAGTTGCACTAACAAACTCATCGTTTTCATCGCGTTCATAAGCGGCTTCTAAGGCTGCCACACCACTCGAGGCTGTGTACTCTGATTTAGCGAGCGTCATGGCATCATAAGCTTGCTGTACTCGATCCCAGCGATTGTCACGATCCATAGCAAAATAACGACCCACCACTGTCGCTACTGCACCTTTTCCTAGTGACTCAAACAGCGCATCGGCTTTAGCTAATGAGCTATTCGCCGAACGCGGCGGTGTATCACGGCCATCAGTAACCGCATGAAGATAAATGTTTTTAGCACCACGCTCTGACGCCATTTTAATAAGCGCAAAAATATGATCTTCGTGGCTATGAACCCCACCAGCGGACAACAAACCTATAACATGTACCGCTTTACCCGCGTTAATAGCTTTATCCATCGCGGCAGTTAACACGGCGTTCTGAACAAACTCGCCATCATCAATGGCTTTAGAGATACGGGTAAAGTTTTGGTAAACAATACGCCCTGCACCAATATTCGTGTGACCGACCTCCGAGTTACCCATCTGTCCATCAGGCAAACCAACCGCCAAGCCTGACGTAGCAATACGGGAATTAGGGTTGTTTGCTAATAACGCATCCCACGTAGGAGTATTAGCCACTTCTACAGCGGATGACGGGGTAGATTCAACACCAAAGCCATCTAGGATAAGTAAAGCTTTCGGGGTACGGATATCGCTCATTGGGATACAGGCCTTCAGAAAGTTTAAAGATTTCATTTTACTGTGAATCCAACCAATTGGCTAACCCTGTCAATTACCCCTTATAACCGTCAACTGAGCATTGTATAATTTCGCGCTCAATCATCGCTGCCACTTCTGGCTCAAGACCGTTTAGGATGCACAATGGAACAATTTATCGAATTTGCCACCAACAACCTAGTGCTCATCGCAGCGTGGGTAGCCACATTGGCTCTACTGCTTTGGACGGAAGGGCAAAAAGGTGGGCATGCCGTTTCTCCTGCTATTGCCACACAGATGATTAACAAAGAAGACGCTGTGGTTGTTGATATCAGAACCAAGAAAGAGTGGGACACCGGACACATCACGGGGGCAAAGCATATCCCGCTTGCCGACCTAGCCCGCCGGATAGAAGAATTAAACAAATACAAAACCAAACCAATTATTGTTGTTTGCAACATCGGCCAAACCGCAGGCAGTGCTAGCAAACAGCTAAAAGAGGCCGGTTTTGAGAACGTCAGTCGTCTACAAGGTGGTATCACCGAATGGAAAGGACAGAACTTACCTATCATTAAGAAGGGCAAATAATGTCTGTTACTATCTATAGCTCTGATTGGTGTCCGTTTTGTACTCGCGCCAAAATGCTGCTCGGCCATAAAAACGTCGACTTCACCGAAATCAATGTTGATAACAACCCTACCCAGCGCCAAGAAATGATGGAACGTTCAGGTCGTCGCACTGTACCCCAAATTTTTATTGGGGATACCCATGTGGGTGGCTGCGATGACCTTTTCGCACTGGAACAACAGGGCAAACTTGATACACTTTTGCATAAAAACCAATAAGGATCTGACATGTCTGAGAACGAACAAGCTGCTCAACAGCCAAAAGGCCCACAATTTGCTGTACAACGCCTTTACTTAAAAGACAGCTCTCTAGAAACGCCTAACAGCCCTCAGGTATTCACCAAGCAGTGGAAGCCAGAAGTTAATCTAGAAATGAACACGGCGACCAACCAACTGAGTGAAGAACATTTTGAAGTCGTTCTAACGCTCACGGTAACGGCTAAAAACGATGGCGACACTGCATTTTTGGTCGAAGTTCATCAAGGTGGGATTTTCTTAGTAGGTGGTATGTCTGATCAAGAGAAAGCTCACGCTTTAGGTGCTTTTTGTCCTAACGTACTTTTCCCATATGCGCGAGAAGCCGTCGACAATCTGGTCACAAAAGCCAGCTTCCCTCCATTGATGCTAGCGCCTGTTAATTTTGATGCTCTTTATGCACAAAAAATGCAGCGCGCAGCCGCCGAGCAAAACCAACCAACTGAAACACATTAAGTTTTAGTAGATGCGCCCTTGGGACAATGAACCTAAAGGCGCCCCGATAGTACAGACCTATCGTCTGTGCTATCGATTTATCCTTTCAGGTAAACTTCAGCAATACTCTTTACTCACCTAACGTATACGCCTTATTCGGCCGCTTTATCATCAGAAGACATAGAGCTATCGGCATAATGCTTTTCAGAGTCAGTCTTTTTACGAACCCAACGTACTAGATCAGTCCACATTCGGCTAATATCGGCATTAGTCGGCATTATGCCCGCGTGAGGTAACTCTATTGTCATGACGGGTATACGTTTCACAAACCAAGCATAATTTCCTAATGAGCCAGGATAAGTACCTAGCTGACGCAGATAGAGCGGTCCTAATTTACTCGGCGGCTTTAAACTATCGCCATCAAAGTCCACTATCCCATGCGGGGCATGCACTGAGATAATAACCGTAGGTTCATATTCATCTATAAGTTGACGAATCATTTGTGTTTCAGGCTCGCTCAGAGGTGCTTTGCCGGGGTAATAACGTGCACGTTTTTTTGCCCGCTCTTGCCAATGTTTAAGCGGCTCAGGAAAACCGTCAGCCGGTTCAAAATTGCGATTCAAGTCAACCTCATTCGCATTAACTCGCGACGAACGTTTTTGCAGCAATCCATCGGGGTTAGCCAACGGCAAGAAGTGCCAATCAAATGCACCGCTGTGGTGTTTTAATAAAGTAGATAGCCATTTAAAAGTAACACTGACGCTAGAGTATTCATCACCGTGAATACCCCCGATAAACAAGATTTTAGGCGCCCCCTCATGAGCGGCGGGGAAATGCTTCTCGACAATAGGCAAACCATCTACCGAATAAAACCGCGGGGTTGCAAAGCCAATTGCTAAGCACTCTTTCGTTGATACACTCGACAGCTTTTTGCCTACTTTATGGCACAAATCATCGACAGCAGGATCGGCTTTCACATTAATAAATTCAGGCGTTCGCGTGGTTGCAAACAACACTTGCGAAAACGCCATGAGACCAATAAATACTATTCGTAACATCACACATCAATACCTTAGAAGCTGTCGCTGAAGTCTAGCGTGTCTTCTAAAAAAGGCTATAAAAAAACCGGCTTAAACGCCGGTTTCTTAAATTATCGAGGCAAGCACTACCGATTAGACGATAACATTTTGCGAATATCTCGATTTAGCGGCAAGCGGAAGTCATAAGATGACAATACACGGCTATCGTTAACACTAACCAAACGAGCATTAACATAGACGTACTCACCACCTACAGCATACGTACCAACCAACACCGCTTGAGCGTCATGCTCAGCACTGACATGACGAAGCTCACGTGACAACATGAACTCACCTACTCGTGGCTCCATATACAAGCTATTGCGCAAGCGAATTTCAATGACGTTAAAGCCACCGCCTACCAAATCGCCAGCAACCGTATCACCGATTAAGCGACCAAAAGTCGATGACTCTTGCAGGTTATCAATATTAGCGAAGCTTGTTGATAAAATTGCTTTTTGCTTGTTAATGGGTACAACCGCATTCTTCACCAAGATCTGCGTAGCATCGCCAACTTCTTCAACCAAGTCGACTTTCTGATCTGATACTCGGGCGGCTTTGTTTGACGCGCAACCCGTGAGTAAGACGCCAACAACTAACAGCGCCGATATGCCTTTCCAATTAACCATCTTCATCAACCTACTCCTTAACGATCTGTCACACGAATGGTACGCGTCGTTTTAGCCGGTGCTGCATACTGAGCCTTATCACCGGAGTTGATGTAATAGATATTGGTAGATGAATGCAATAAACGACCACCTTCTGATACGCGCGTCGTAATGGCTATTTCCGTATCACTTTCATCTACTAAATTACCGGCCAAGGCGTCTGCAACCAATGCGAAAGGCAACGCTACTAAACCTGGTTCCGTCCAGTCAGCCGCCAAAGAAAGCACCCCTATACCTGCTGCAAGCGCGGTATAAGTACCTTCAGGTTGGCGAATATGGCCTTGGTCTTTATGCTCCACCAAGCTCACATCATAGGTGATTTCAGCCGCTGTTGTTGGCGTTAGCATCACTGTTGCGCCGTCCTGCACCAACTCACTTGTCAGCATTTCACGGAACGTTTTATCAAAAACCGTGTCAGTGTTACCAGGTACGACATAGACTGGCTGGTCTTTTAGCTGATGTATTATGCCTTTTGCTTCATAGTCAGCCAGTACTTGCCAGTGATGCATGGCTTGCATCTTCTTCTGTTCAGTAAGGGGATATGATTGTGCAATAGGGGCTTGAGTTGTTTTAGCATAGAAGCATCCCTGTAACGACAGAGTCATTGCTCCAAGCAAGAAAGCTTTTTTGATCATCAGCGTGTCCTTTGAAAAGATCCATTTATGGCAATATGTTAAGCGATTTAAGCGCTAAGGTACATGCTATCGCTGCACTCAGCCTGAACAGCCTTTATAACCTAACTGTCGCCATGCTTCATAAACCACGATCGCGCATGCATTCGATAGATTTAAACTACGACTATCCGCTCCCATCGGCAACTTAATTAATTGCTCTTTAGGTAAACTTTCGCGGACTTCAACCGGCAAACCTCGAGTTTCAGGGCCCAACAAAATGACATCCCCTTCAGCAAAGGGCGCATCACTATGGAAACACGTGCCTTTTGTTGTCATTGCCCAGACTTTAGGCTGCCCAAGGGCGGCCAAACAATCCTCTAATGAGTCATGTACTTTCAAGGCAGCAAACTCGTGATAATCAAGCCCTGCTCGCCGTAGCTTTTTATCATCTAGCGCAAACCCAAGCGGTTTAATCAAGTGTAGTTGAAAGCCGGTATTTGCGCACAGGCGAATAATATTACCTGTGTTTGGTGGTATTTCTGGTTCGTATAAAACTACATTCAGCATATATAAGCCCATCTATTAAAAGCGAGCGTATTATACCCTGATAATAGTAGAAGAAGGATAAGTGCTGTTGGACGCTTAATCGTCCTCAGCACTTTCTATTGCCATATTGAGTTCTTTAATTTTACGCGTCAGGGTATTACGCCCCCAACCCAGCAGCTCCGCTGCATCCCGTCGTCGGCCAGCCGTGTGCGTTAACGCCGTTTCAATCATGATTTTTTCAAAAGAAGGGACCGCCGAATCCAAGATACTTTTGTGGCCTGCCGCTAATTGCTGGTCTGCCCAATTACGAAGCGCATGTTCCCAATTTGAAGTCGTGACCTCTGCCTTACCCTGCTGCTCAACCAATTCAGGAGGCATATCGGATACTAACACCTCACGTCCTGACGCCATCACAGTCAGCCAACGGCATGTATTCTCGAGCTGACGAACATTACCAGGCCATGCAAGATCACACATAAACTCTTCGGTTTCTACTTTCAGCACTTTAGGCTCTACATTGAGCTCTTCGGCCGAGCGCTGTAAAAAATGACGCGCTAATCGTGCTATATCTTCTCGACGCTCAGACAACGTGGGTATATGAATACGAATGACATTGAGGCGATGGAATAAATCTTCTCGGAAGCGCCCCTGTTGCACTAAGCCTTCTAGGTTCTGGTGCGTAGCGGCAATAATACGAACATCCACCTTAACCGGAGTATGACCACCCACTCGATAGAACTCACCGTCGGCTAGCACTCGCAGCAAACGTGTTTGTGTTTCAGCAGGCATGTCACCTATTTCATCTAGAAACAGTGTGCCGCCATCGGCTTGCTCAAAGCGCCCTCTACGTGCAGATGCAGCGCCGGTAAACGCTCCCTTCTCATGTCCAAAAAGCTCTGACTCTATAAGATCTTTAGGAATAGCCGCCATGTTTAGCGGAATAAATGACTGCGAAGAGCGCGGGCTATGCTTATGCAATGCATGAGCAACCAACTCTTTACCCGTACCCGATTCACCATTAATCAGCACAGTAATATTTGAGTGAGATAAGCGCCCTATCGCACGAAACACTTCCTGCATGGCAGGCGCCTCACCAATAATTTCAGCCGTATCGACCTCAGCATCGGTGACAATTTCGCTACGCTGTTCGACAGCATGCTCAACAGCGCGTTTGACTAACGCAACCGCCTCATCAATATCGAATGGCTTTGGCAAGTATTCGAAAGCGCCCCCTTGATACGAGGCAACAGCACTATCGAGATCCGAATGCGCCGTCATAATAATGATTGGCATATCAGCATGCGTTTCTCGAATGATATTCAGCATTTCCAAACCATCCATACCCGGCATGCGAATATCACTAATCACCGCATCGGGTGCACCGTGTTTCAGCTGCTTCAACACCTCATCGGCACTTTCAAACGTCCGGATCTCAAGACCCACCTGATCAAGAGCACGCTCTAAAACCCAGCGAATTGATCGGTCATCATCTACAATCCATACATTACCGGACATCTTCATTTCTTAACTCCAATGGGATATACAACGAAAAGCGGGTGCGCCCAGGCTCACTGGAACACTCAATCAAACCATGGTGTTGATTGACTATAGACTGAGCAATTGACAAGCCCAGCCCTGAGCCTTCAGCCCGACCGCTAATCATAGGATAAAAAACATTATTCAACATTTCAGCCGGTATACCTGGACCGTTATCAATAATGTCTAAACAACAAACCAAACGATGTCGTTCGGACCCTAAGGTCACCTGCCGTTTAGCCCTTGTTTTTAACGTTATACAGGCATCTGGTGTATGGCTCTCTTGCAATGCTTGCATCGCATTACGGATGATATTTAGGTTAGCTTGGATCAGCTGCTCGGTGTCGCCGATAAACTCAGGAATACTCGGATCATAATCTTTAACAAAATGGATCTGACCTTCGCACTCCACATCAACCAAAGTACAAACGCGCTCTAAAACAGCATGAATATTTACCGGCTCAAGCTTCGGTAACTTATGTGGCCCCAAAAGGCGGTCGACTAGGTTTCTTAACCTATCAGCCTCTTCAATGATAATTTGTGTGTACTCGTGCAGACCAACATCATCCAGCTCTCGTTCCAATAACTGCGCTGCGCCTCGAATA
This sequence comes from Neptunomonas phycophila, assembly GCF_001922575.1. Lineage (NCBI taxonomy): Bacteria > Pseudomonadati > Pseudomonadota > Gammaproteobacteria > Oceanospirillales > Oceanospirillaceae > Neptunomonas > Neptunomonas phycophila. Next base: position 29,998 of record NZ_MRCI01000005.1, read on the forward strand.
CCACCCAATGGGTTTTTAATTTCATGCGCCATGCCTCGCACGAGGTTTCGCGTAGTTGCGTGACGTGTAAGCAATTCTTCTTCGCGCTCAATACGTAATAGACGATCCCTCGCCTGAATTTCTATGAGCAAAAAAGTTACGTCTCGAACCAGCATGGGGTTAACACTGTAATCGACCGTAATTTCATTGCCATTCATGGCAATTAACTTGGCCTCTCGGCGTGTATAAGCGTGGCCTGAAGTAACGGTGGACTTTAATACATTAATTTCGTCCGGATCTTGCGTCAGCCACTCTTCTACATTGCATGTGCTCAAACGCTTAGCCGTTGCTTCTAGCAACATCTCGGCGGCAGGGTTCATGTACTCTATTTGCAGACTCTCATCCAACAGAATGACACTGGTCGATAAGTTCTCCAAAATTTGCTTATGGGTTTGCTTCCTGAACATCCTCGTAACCGCCTAAATTTTTTAATTTAAAATGCAAGAAGAAAGCCAATTCATAAATTTCGCACTGAATTACCTGAACAGCCCGCCGACTGTGACTTATCTACCCATTAACAGACTAGCATGCACCGCAACCTTGCGCCATTTTGGTGCAACCACCAATTCTGCAACTACGTAAACTAAATCACTGATTAGCGGACAAAAAAAAGCCCCCAATAAGGAGGCTTTTCTATCTAGCGCACTGTTTTATACAGAGTAGTACAAGTCGTACTCAACTGGGTGAGTTACTGTGCTTACTTTTAGTGCTTCTTCTGTTTTCAGTTCGATATAAGCATCGATCATGTCATCAGTGAATACACCGCCTTTAGTCAAGAACTCGCGGTCTGCATCCAATGCAGCCAACGCTTCTTCTAAAGAACTACAAACCTGAGGGATCTTAGCCGCTTCTTCAGCTGGTAGATCATACAAGTCTTTATCAGCAGCATCGCCAGGGTGGATTTTGTTCTGAATACCGTCAAGACCCGCCATCATCAAGGCAGCGAAGCACAGGTATGGGTTAGCAATTGGGTCAGGGAAACGCGTTTCGATACGACGAGCTTTATCGCTAGTAACGTAAGGAATACGGATAGAAGCAGAACGGTTACGAGCAGAATAAGCCAACATAACAGGTGCTTCAAAACCTGGAACCAAACGCTTGTAAGAGTTTGTACCCGGGTTAGTGATCGCATTCAGTGCTTTAGCGTGCTTGATGATACCACCAATGTAGAACAACGCTGTTTCACTCATACCCGCATACACATCACCAGCAAAGATGTTTTTGCCATCTTTAGTCAATGACTGGTGAACGTGCATACCAGAACCGTTATCACCTACGATAGGCTTAGGCATGAACGTCGCTGTTTTGCCGTAAGCGTGAGCAACATTATGTACGCAGTATTTAAGAACCTGAACTTCGTCAGCTTTCTTAACCAATGTGTTTGCACCAGCACCGATCTCACACTGACCAGCTGTTGCAACTTCATGGTGATGAACTTCAACGTCTAAGCCCATTGCTGTCATTGCGTTACACATATTTGCACGCAAGTCATGCAAAGAATCAACAGGTGGTACTGGGAAGTAACCGCCTTTAACACGTGGACGGTGACCCGTGTTACCGCCTTCGAACTTGCTGTTAGAAGACCATGCTGCTTCTTCAGAAGACACTTTATAGCCGCAACCGCTCATATCTGAGTGGAAATGCACTTCATCAAAAACGAAGAATTCTGGTTCTGGACCAAAGAAAGCAGTATCGGCGATACCTGTAGACTTTAAGTATTCTTCAGCACGGTTTGCAACAGAGCGAGGGTCACGCTCGTAACCTTGTCCAGTCATTGGCTCAACAATGTTACAACGCACGATAACCGTTGACTCTTCAGCGAAGGGATCAAGTACTGAAGCAGCGTCGTCTGGCTGCAAAATCATGTCAGATTCGTTGATACCTTTCCATCCAGAGATAGAAGAACCATCGAACATTTTACCTTCTTCAAAGAAGTCGTCACCCATCTGCGTAACAGGAATAGTAACGTGCTGTTCTTTACCTTGGGTATCTGTGAATCGCATATCGATCCACTTAACATCATTTTCTTCGATTAACTTCAGAGTCTTCTCTGACATGTGGCTCTCTCCAATTTAGAATTTGCCAGACGCGTTTACGTAAAAACAGGTCCTAAAAATCGGCTTTTTTGCCGGTTGCTTTTAGGCAGCAAACTTCATGCCACACTCAACCCCCTTTAAAACAGGCATTAAGCGCACCCTTTTGACCATCAAACGCACCAAAAACAAACAAAACACATATTAAAGCACCAAAAAGATGCATAATGGCTTTTTAACGCCTTATAAAGGGTCATCAGCATCTTACTCTAACCTAAAAAAAAGTGCTTCCTTAAAAAACCTTTTTAATTGGTCAATTATTCAGCATCCCACTCGCAATTTACGTGTATAATGCGCGCTTTATTTTTAAATATAATCTGGGTACATCCACGTGATTGATAAGCTGAGAAACATCGCCATCATTGCTCACGTTGACCATGGTAAAACGACTTTGGTTGACAAACTTTTGCAGCAATCGGGCACCCTGGGCCGTCGTGATGAAGGCACTGAACGCATCATGGACTCCAATGACCAGGAGAAAGAACGCGGCATTACCATTTTGGCAAAAAACACAGCCATCGAATGGAATGACTATCACATCAATATCGTGGATACTCCAGGGCATGCCGATTTTGGTGGCGAAGTAGAGCGCGTATTGTCGATGGTAGACTGCGTATGTCTATTAGTTGATGCTGTTGACGGCCCTATGCCGCAAACGCGCTTTGTAACGCAAAAAGCATTCGATCAGGGCCTTCGCCCGATCGTTGTTGTTAACAAGGTTGACCGTCCAGGCGCAAACCCTGACCGTGCCGTCGACTTAGTATTCGACCTATTCGACTCATTAGGCGCAACAGATGAGCAGCTCGACTTCCCTATCATTTATGCGTCTGCGTTAAATGGTATTGCAGGTTTAGAGCACGACAACCTTGCTGAAGACATGACTCCTCTGTTTGAAGCTATCGTTGAGCACGTTAATCCCCCAGAAGTAGACGTTGATGGTCCGCTGCAAATGCAAATTTCTGCATTAGACTATAACAGCTACGTGGGTGTTATCGGTGTCGGCCGTATCAAGCGTGGTACTGCTAAAATTAACCAACAAGTTAAAGTAATCAGCGCTGACGGTTCTGTGCGCAGCGGTAAGCTTCAAAAGATCATGGGGTACTTAGGCCTTGATCGCGTTGATGTTACCTCGGCTCAGGCTGGCGATATCGTTTGTATTACGGGTATTGACGAGCTCAACATTTCTGACACTATCTGTGACCCAGAAAAAGTAGAAGCATTACCAGCCCTATCGGTTGACGAGCCAACGGTATCGATGACGTTCCAAGTAAACGATTCTCCGTTTGCTGGCCAAGACGGTAAGTTCGTTACCAGTCGTAACATCAAAGACCGCTTAGACCGCGAATTGATCCACAACGTTGCTTTGCGTGTAGCCGAAGGCGATACACCGGATAAGTTCCGCGTATCAGGCCGTGGTGAGCTACATCTTTCTGTTTTAATCGAAACCATGCGTCGCGAAGGTTTTGAGCTAGGTGTTTCTCGTCCAGAAGTTATTCAACGTGAAGTCGATGGCCAAACACAAGAGCCATACGAGATCGTAATGATCGATGTTGAAGACCAGCACCAAGGCAGCATCATCGAAGAGATGGGCAAGCGTAAAGGTGACATGACAAATATGGAAGTGGACAGCTCTGGCCGTATCCGCTTAACGTTCATGATCCCATCACGCGGTTTGATTGGCTTCCGTAGCCAATTCCTAACCATGACATCAGGTACGGGTATCATGACTTCTATCTTTGACCATTATGGTCCGGTTAAAGAAGGTGAAGTCATCTATCGTAGCAACGGTGTTCTTGTTTCTATGGTGACAGGTAAAGCACTGGGTTACTCATTATGGAACCTACAAGAGCGCGGACGTTTGTGCGTCGTTCCTAACGTAGATGTTTACGAGGGTATGATCCTTGGTATCCATAGCCGTAACAACGATCTAGCTGTTAACCCTATCAAAGGTAAGCAGTTAACCAACGTACGTGCATCTGGTACCGATGAGAACATTCAGCTTACGCCAGCTATCCGTTTTACACTGGAACAAGCGTTAGACTTTATTGAAGACGACGAGCTGGTTGAAGTTACACCTAACCACATCCGCCTTCGTAAAAAGTACCTAACTGAAAACGAGCGTAAACGTAAAGGTCGCAGCGCTAAGTAATAGCGTCTAATACGACTGTTGTAATATTAAAGGTGGCTTAGGCCACCTTTTTTTGTCTCTAGCGTTTCTATCTATGAAATGCACCTTATACTGGAATAACAGGCAATATACATAGGTAACGCATAATGCGCATTCTCTACCCGGATATTCACCCGTACAAAGAACAGATGTTGGATGTCGGTGACGGCCATTCAATTTATATCGAAGAAAGCGGCAACGCTGAGGGCTTACCGGTTTTATTTGTCCACGGAGGTCCTGGTGGGGGCACAAGCAACGCACAGCGCAGCTTTTTTAATCCAGAGAAATACCGCATCATTCTATTTGATCAGCGCGGATGTGGGCGCTCGCAACCTCACGCCTCGTTGGAGCACAACACAACGGCACACCTTATCACGGATATAGAAAAAATCCGCAGCCACTTAAACATAGAACAGTGGATGCTTTTTGGTGGCTCGTGGGGCTCTACGCTGAGCCTACTGTACGCACAAGCATTTCCAGACAGGGTTAACGGACTTATTTTGCGCGGAATATTCCTTAGCCGACAGCAAGACATTCATTGGCTTTACCAGCACGGCGCCAGTGTTATCTTTCCTGATTACTGGCAAGACTTTATCCACAAGATACCTGTTACAGAGCATAACAACTTATTACATGCCTATTACCAACGTTTAACTTCTGACAATGAGCTCGAGCGTATGTCGGCCGCAAAAGCATGGTCTATTTGGGAAGGTCGCTGCTCGACCCTAGTACCCAATGCCGACACTGTGGAGCACTTTTCTGATCCGCACATTGCTTTATCCATGGCGCGTATTGAAGCCCACTACTTTGTAAACAGTAGCTTTATTGAAGAAAACCAGATCCTAGATAATGCGGCATGCATTGCTCACATACCGACCATTCTGGTGCATGGCCGATATGATATGGTCTGCCCCGTTCAACAAGCCTACGAACTTCACCGCCAGCTACCACAAGCAGAACTTCATATCGTGCGGGAAGCAGGTCATTCGGCCTACGAAAAAGGCATAATTAATAACCTAGTCTGTGCTACAGACCAATTTGCCGAGTCCTTAGCCTAATTGAGAAAGAGTGTCCTTTTTATGAAGGGTTTAATACAACGTGTTAGCTGCGCGAGCGTCGATGTCGACGGCCAGCGAATAGGAGAAATTGATCACGGCTTACTGTTATTACTCGGTATTGAGCGTGATGATACGTCAGCTATTGCCGATAAACTGCTAAAAAAAGTAATCAACTACCGTGTCTTTTCTGATAGCGACGACAAGATGAACCTTAATCTACAACAGGTAGGAGGTGGCTTATTGATTGTCTCTCAATTCACTTTGGTTGCCGACACCCAAAAAGGTCTACGCCCGGGCTTTTCTAACGGCGCCTCTCCCGAGCACGGTAAAGCAATGTATGATTATTTTGTAGAGCAGGCCTCGCAGCAACACCCCTGTGTGCAAACCGGTAAATTTGGTGCGGATATGAAGGTATCTTTACTCAACGACGGCCCCGTCACATTTTTGCTAGAGGCTAACTAGCGTAACGGCTGCACTAAAGACGCTAAGCGTTCCCTAACAGCTGTTATTTGTGATGTTTGTTCTCTTTTCACGCGAGATGCATGGTATTCCAAATTAAACAAATCAAAGTAACTATCTAATACATCGGCACTGGTTGTATCGTTGACTTCGCGCAGCATTAGGGCCGCTATTTCAGCTGTGCATAAATGATGGGGCTCAGACGATTGGCGCAATTGATAGCGTGACTCGGCGGTATGGCTCGGCTCTATAGCAGGTATGTTATCGAGGTAACGGCTCAAACGAAACATCCGTCGTGCTTGACGCCATGTGCCATCCAAAATAATAAAAGCAGGTATACGATCATCTTGTTGAAGATAATCAGCCCTTACCATACGTTGCTGATAGTCCTCATCCGACGGAAAAACAATGCAAGGACGATAACGCGGATCATTTAGCGCCTCAAGAAAAGCAGGCTCAGGCTCAACGCGCCCCCACTTAAACACTCGGCACCCTTGCAAGGTATCAACAATCAAGCGTCCGGTGTTGGTTGGCTTGTAGATTTCATTATGATGAGTAAGCAGCCAGAAAACTGCTTTGCCTTTAATGTTTGGACGTACATCACACAAACAGCGGGCCGCTGCCATTAAACAGGATGAGCACCGCTCAACTCGGGAACCACGGGCGACAAAAGGCTTGCGAGGCGCATTAGGATCAAACGCCATATTTATTGTAATCTCTGTGGCGAATTTTCAAGGCCATCAAACAACGACGCGCTAGCCCCCCAATCAAGCTTTAAGCTACCGCGGTGCAGCCAATGCAGTGTTTGATGCAACTCTTGATAACTTAAAATACTCACGGCTTGCAGCTCGTCAGTACCATGGCTAAAAAAACTCAGCCGGTAACGTCCATCTTGGTAGCTAATATCCAGACGTCGCAAAATTGATGCCGGATGTTCATCGTGATTTTGGCTATCCGCCGACTGAATATTAGGCGCCTGTTGCGCTTGATCATGCTCAAACTGAGCCATCGCGCCTTGGTGCTCAACCGGTACTTGATTGACCTGTTGCGATGTTTTTTGCACAAGCTCTAATGACATTTCAAGTAAACGCATAACCAAACGCCGTGTTAACCAAAAATCGACACGCGGCCCCTGATTATCGAGGTTACCGATAAGGCGAATCCGATCTTCAACTTGATCAAAGAAAAACGAAACTGATGCGATATTAACCATGCGTCTATGCAGACCATCTAGCTATGAATAGCTAAATATCATAACGAATCAGCCGCCTGTTGTATTCATGAAGCGGACAATTTGTACATCACCGTCGGTTGTGAAATGGTGTTTTTCCGGTTTATGGGCGATGGCTGCGACTATCGTATCTTTGAGCCGCTCAATATCACCCGGGTAACGACGCACTACCGCTTTTAAGTCAACCGCATTTTCATTACCGAGGCACAGCAGCAATTTACCCTCAACAGTGACACGTACACGGTTACAATCACCACAGAAATTGTGGCTATGCGGCGATATAAACCCAATACGGCTATCGCTATCACTCATCGACCAATACTTAGAAGGCCCGCCTGTACTGTGCACATTCGGATAAAGCGGGTAACGACTGTGAATTATTTCGCGTACATCATCGCTGGAGCAATACGTTTCTTCACGTTTGTGTTCTGAAATAACGCCTAATGGCATTTCTTCGATAAAGCTAATATCGATGCCTCGTTCTCGAACAAAGTCGACAAGACCGAGGATCTCATCATCGTTACGACCTTTTAAAATAACAGCATTAATTTTAATGCGCTCAAAACCCACGGCTATAGCCGCATCAATCCCCTCGATGACCTGAACTAAGCGGCCAGTGCGGGTCAATTCGTGGAATCGATCACTGCGCAGACTATCCATACTGATGTTAATGCGATTGACGCCGCTGGCCTTTAACGCTTGTGCATACTTAGGTAATTGAGAGCCGTTAGTCGTTAAGCAAAAATCAGTTAAGCCAGGCAACTGCCCTATTCCATCAAATAGGCGCGTCACCTCTTTTCGCACTAGAGGCTCCCCGCCCGTTAAACGAATTTTAGTCACACCTAACTCAGTAAAGGCTTGAGCGATCATCTGTATTTCTTCAAGCGATAAAACCTGCTGCCGAGGCAAAAACGTCATTTCCTCATCCATACAGTACACACAGCGAAAGTCGCAGCGGTCTGTCACCGACATCCTTACATAGGTTATCTGTCGGCCGAATGGATCTGAGACAGGTGTAACAACTGACATGTTTTTTCCTCAGAGCAAGTCGCTAAAGGGCTGAATCGTTACCGACTGGCCCGCTTCGATGCGTTCATCATCATCGGTGATTTCAATTAAGCAGTTAGCCGCCACCATGGAAGTTAAGATTCCAGATCCCTGCGACCCTGTTACTTTTACCACCAGCACTCCTTGCTCGTTAATACGGTAAATACCACGGCTATAATCCGTTCGACCTTTACGAGAGCGCAACGGTTCCTCGGCGACAGCGGTCAAACGTATTGGCTGCCAACGTTCTTGTCCCATCATTTTGCGCAAAGCAGGTTGCACAAATTGTAAGAAAGTCACCATGACAGCGACAGGGTTACCGGGCAAACCAAAAAAAGGCCGGTCATTAACATGCCCAAAAGCAAAGGGACGGCCAGGTCGCATTGCTATGCGCCAAAAGTCCACATGCCCTGCGCTCGCCAGTACCTCGCGAATATAATCCGCATCTCCCATAGAGACGCCTCCCGACGAGATAATGCAATCAGCCTGAGCGGCTCCCTCGGCTAACGCTAGCGAAAGAGACTGTTTATCGTCAGCGATGATGCCTAAATCAACCACCTCACAACCGAGCTGTTCTAATAGACCTCGAAGTGAAAAACGATTGGTATCGTAAATCCCCTGACTGGGTAGCGGTTTACCTTGAGGGTGCACCTCATCGCCGGTCGAAAAAATGGCAACTCGTAACCGACTATAAACCATCACTTTGTCGTGTCCGATGGATGCCAGCAGCCCCATTTCCTGAGGGCGCAGCAAAGTACCATGCGCTAACGCTAACTGCCCTTGCTGCAAATCTTCCCCGGCTTGACGTACGTGCTGGCCTTTATCCATAGCGCCTTGGAAGTACAAAAAAGGTTCCTGAGCATTTTGCAGGTTATTCTTAACCTGTGCCGCTTCTTTAATGATAACGGTATCGCACCCTGTAGGCAGCGGCGCTCCCGTCATGATCTTTACGACTTCGCCGGGATGAACTACGCCTTCGTAGCCATGACCCGCATAGGCCTCGCCAATAACACGCAGTGGTAAGTCCAGTGACTCGCTGTAACCTAATGCATACCCATCCATCGCTGAATTAGTGGTTGGCGGCACATTAATAGAAGAAGCAATATCTTCAGCTAGCACCCGCTTCAAGGCCATCGTTAGCGGTATTGTTTCAGTCAAAGACTCGATAATGGTTAGTGCCCGCTGCTTAGGCGTCAGTACGGCATCGAGAAGAAATTGCACACTTTCAGATACACTCAACATACCACCAGGGTTAGCGGCCGCATCAAAACAACTCACCACTGAAGTGGCTTCAGCCTGCTTAGTCACACTGCCAGTCCATATAGTTGAGCACAAACGCTAACACTGCCTCAATATCAGCCATATCAAGCACTGGTAGGTCGGTGATTATGTGATCAGGGGAATCGGTAGCTATGGCAATAATATTTTCATCTTCAGGATAGATTAGAGGCTTACCTAAAGAGGGACGATGTAACTCCAGCTTAGGTATGGACTCTCGCTTAAAGCCCTCGACTAATACTAAATCTAACTGCGCCAAATCTAACTTACTGATGAGGTCACATAACTGAGGCTCTTGAGGCTCGACTTTATCAACCATGAGCGCCCAACGCTGATCTGAGGCAATCAGCATCTGATGAGCCCCCGCCTTGCGCAGCTCATAGCTGTCTTTACCAGGGTGATCGACATCAAATTTATGATGCGCATGCTTAATTACCGCAAGCTTAACCCCTTGTTCGTTGAGTGCTGGGATCAGCTTTTTTAATAACGTTGTTTTACCGGTACCACTCCACGCAGAAATGCCTAGCAAACGCGGCATGGCGATTAATGCATTGAGGTCATCTTGCCGGTTAACATTTACAAACGCATCAACACAATCACTAAAGTCAGCTTCAGCAAACCCGACTTCAGCAAACCACCGATCTATTTTTCGCTCTCCTGATGCGAGTGCCGATAAGAGATGATCACACAGGTCCCGTCTGATTAGCGTCACTACCGGTTGGATACGCTTCCCATCACTGGCGACTATTATCGGCTGCCCGCTGTGCGCTTGAGCCGTGACTAAACGCGAGACGGTATTCGCCGGTAAACGCGGACTATCACAAGGAACAAAAGCCACCCAAGGGGTCGTTGCATGTTTAAGCCCTGTCGCCATACCCATTAGCGGCCCTTGATAATCACCTTGAATATCAGTGATAACCGGGAAGCCTAACGATCGATACGCTTCTAAACTCCTATTTGCATTCACTAACACATGCGCCACTTCGGGCTCCACCACCGCTATTGCATGCTGGATAAGCGGCTTGCCTTCTAGCTCGACCCAACCTTTATCCGTGCCCCCCATTCGACGAGCCATACCGCCTGCTAAAACGACTCCGGTTACCTGCTCATGACGCATGCTTTGCAAACTCCGCGTTATCTAACACCTCCAACAAGCGGCCCGCTTTTAACTGAAGACGGCGACGGCAAATATGTGTAAGGTGTGTTTTTTGATGGCTACTGATCATGATACCGCATTTTTGCTGAATCAGCGCATCAACCATAAACGCAACCACATCGATTGAATGATGATCCATATTCGCTGTTGGCTCATCTAAGAGCAGCCAACTGGGTTCTAAAATAGCTGCACGAGCCAACGCGAGCCGTTGCTTTTCGCCTCCTGATAAGGTGCGTGCTTCCTGCGTCGCAAAGGCGCTTAATTTAGCCACCTGTAAAGCGTAATCGACTTTATATTCAATGAGTGACTTATCGTTAAAGCGGTTAAGTAAGCCGTACCGCAAGTTCTCTTCTACACTGCCAGAAAATAAGTACGGTGTTTGGTGCATATAAATGACACCCTTTTCCCCTGAGTGAAAGCGCCAGCGGCGACGCTCCTTATTATCAACGACAATACAGCCACTTGATGGGCTATCTAGCGCTGCAATCAATTTCATAAGTGTCGTTTTACCACTGCCGTTTTCGCCTCCCAAATGGATAACGTCGTTCTGATGAAGCGACAGCAACGGGATAGAAAACAACTCTTTACCGTTATATTTCTTTGTCAGCTTTGTCAGGGTTATATTCATATCAGCTTACCTGCAGTTGGCCACGGCCGCGCAATAAAGCCAACGCGACATTAAGAACTAAAGCCAATATCAACAGCACTAAGCCTAAAGCCACGCCTTGAGCAAACGCTCCTTTACTCGTCTCTAGTGCTATAGCTGTCGGTATGTTACGTGTAAAATTCATGATGTTTCCGCCAATCATCATCGAGCAACCTACTTCGGCAATAATACGCCCAAACGCAACAACCACCGCGGCAGTCAATGCAAAGCGCGCCTCATTCATCAAGGTCAAGATAGCTTTACCAAAAGAAGCACCTAACATGCGAGATGTTTCCCAAGCGCGTTTATCTAATGCTTGAAAAGCAGCATGCGACATACACACAATGACAGGGAACGCTAATAACATTTGCCCAATAACCATAGCGGGTTGTGTAAACAACAATTGCCACTCCCCCAATGGACCGCTACGCGAAAGCAACAAATATAATGTTAGCCCTACAACAACAGTAGGGACTGCCATCAGCGCATTTAACACGGCAACGACAACCCAACGCCCAGGAAAAGGCACCATGGCCAAATACAAACCCAACAGCACCGCTGGAATAACGGATAGACCAATCGCCGCTAATGATACCCGGCAAGACACGCCAATGATGACCCACAAATCGCGATCACCACTGATCAACAGCGTTAGCGCCTGAAGGCAGGTAGTGGTTAATGACTCCATTATTGATTAGCTGAGGCCGTAAATAATCCTTTACCGTTAACAGTGAAATCGCCTATTAGTTGTTGCCCCTGCGCGGATATTAACCAATCACGAAGCGCTCTAGCACCTGCTGTATTCAGCCCTTGATGGCGAACAGGGTTAACTAGGATGACCTGATACGGATTAAATAAACGCTTATCCCCTTCTACCAGCACCACAAGACGTAAACGGCTTTCATAAGCCAGCCAAGTGCCTCTGTCCGTTAGCGTATAGGCATTTAATTCATCAGCCATTTGCAGCACTTTCCCCATCCCTTGGCCGACTTCTTTATAATGACTAAAGTCAGGTAGCACTTGCGCATCACGCCATAACGCACGTTCTTTTTTATGCGTACCGGAATCATCTCCGCGGGAAATGAACAGGCTATCTGTATTGGCTATACTTGCCATAGCTTTTGCCACATCACTTTCTGCTGTAATACCGGCTGGGTCTGCTGAGGGCCCAATCAGGACAAAGTCGTTATACATCAAGCCTGTTGGTTCAACACCAAAGCCAGCATCTACAAACGCTTTTTCCGCCCCCGGGGCATGCGTCATTACTAAGTCGACATCGCCCGCTTCTCCCATTTTAAGCGCCTTACCTGTACCAACCGCTATTACTTGAACTTGCACATCATGCGCTTTCTCAAATGTCGGCAAAATGGCATCCAATAACCCAGAGTTGTAAGTACTGGTGGTCGTAGCCAAACGGATAATAGTGTCACTAGCATGACTTAGTGTCCCTAAAAGCATTAAGACGGTAATTAACAGTAGGCGCATCAGTATCTTCCTTATTATTGCGCTGAAATATCAGCATTCTTATTCTGACCTACTAAGGACGAGAGCAAATTAGATGCCAACGGTTTATTGCACAAAAATGTACCACTACGACTATATTAGGCTACCGAATCCAGACAAAATGACCTACCCTGTTGGCGGGCTGGACAATTTGTCCCATTATTATTGCGGTACTTTAAACGCTTGCAGCCCACTAAAAATAACAATAAAAACGGTCCTCACGAGCTAACAAGCGGTTTTTTACGCAGTTGAACTCTCTTGTTTGCTAGTAGACCCAACAACGGAGCATGCTGATGGATTTAGCGCCTGCTGACCAAAACAGTATTAAACCCGCCGTATCGGTACTCATTGTCGATGATGAACCGGGCATGTGTAATTTCCTCCATAAAGCCCTATCTAAACGCTTTGCGCTTGTTGAGACGGCCACCAGCGTAGAAGAAGCGGAACAATTACGTAAACGCTGCCATTTCGATTTGCTCATTGTGGATATCACCTTACCGGGCCGATCAGGTATGGAGTGGCATGAGGCACTAGAGCCCAGTGAGCGACGTAGCGATATTATTTTTATGACGGCCTACGCCGACCTAGAGACCGCCATTAAAGCATTACGAATAGGGGCCAGTGATTTTATTTTGAAGCCATTTAGGCTTGAGCAAATGATGAACGCCGTTGAACGCTGCTTACAACGACGAGAAATGGCTCGCAAAAACTTTGTGCTACAACGGGAAGTTACCGAGCAGTTTCCATTAACTGAAATGATCGGAGCTAGCGCAGCCATTCAGCATGTATTTGAAGTCGTTGAACGAGTTGCCCCTACCCCTTCAGCGGTGCTCATTGAAGGCGAATCCGGTACGGGTAAAGAACTCGTCGCACGGCTGCTTCATCAATACAGCCAACGTGGTGGCCCTTTCGTACCCGTTAATTGCGGCGCAATATCCCCAGAGTTATTAGAGGCCGAACTATTTGGCCACACCAAAGGAGCATTTACTGGTGCCAATAAAGCGCGGGAAGGACTATTCAATTTTGCAGCAGGCGGCACACTTTTTTTAGATGAAGTAGGCGAAATGCCCGTGCTGATGCAAGCCAAGTTATTACGCGCATTAGAGCAAAAAGCCGTACGCCCTGTAGGCAGCGAGCAAGAGCAAGCAGTGGATGTACGTATTGTTGCTGCAACTAACCGGCAACTTAAACAGGAGGTTGATGACAACCGCTTTCGTGAAGACCTTTATTATCGACTAAACGTCCTCAGCATCACCCTCCCTCCTCTACGCGATCGAAAAGAAGACATACCAGACCTTGTTCATCACTTTTCTTATCGGCTCTCACGTGATTTAGGGTTACCTGAAATTCCTTTTACCCATGACGACCTCGTTGCTATGCAAAACTACCCGTGGCAAGGCAATATTCGAGAGCTTAAAAACCTAATAGAGCGCTGTATATTGCTGGGTAAATTACCCGCTGAGTATTTCAAACACAGTGAAACACAACCGACTCCTGGGCAAAGCCACTATGATGGTTGGTCACTTGAAGCGCTAGAGAAACAACATATCCTTCGCACTTTAGAACAACACCAAGGTAATAAATCTTCAGCGGCGCGCACACTTGGGGTCTCTCGTAAAACACTGGATAGAAAACTAAACGCATGGCAATCGGACCTCAGCCATGTCCAAGCATAGTGAGATAACAACCCACAATAGACGGCCTATGAAAGGCCTTCACTTTTTGGCGCACGCTAATAAGCAACTGCGCCAATCCTTGCGTTATAAGCTGTTATTACTCATTGTTATACCGCTATTGTTAACCGCCCTAGGTTTTTCAATTATGGCGGCCTACTGGACAAGCAGCTATACCGACAAGCAGCTATATATGAAGGTAAGCGCAGACCTATCTGTCGCCCAAGGTACGTTAGATATACTGCAACGAGAACAAATGAATGTCCTAGCCCAACTGGCTAATGGCTACGACTTCAGAACCAACTTACTACGCAACTACCAGCGCGGTATCCGAGGCCAACTAAATGATGTTAGGCAAAGCAGGCAACTCGACTTTTTACGGTTTATACCTGCATCTCAATTATTAAACAGCCTAGAACCAAGCTTGCTGGCTCATACCGAATCCTTGCTCAAAGGTGATTCTTTATCTGGATTGGAAGTCCTCTCCGCTAACGAACTAGACCTTATACAAACCGGCTTAGCCAAGCGATCTCGTATCCCGTTAATAGATACCCCTTATGCAGCTCCTACCCAGCGCTCTATCGAAAGCCGCGCCATCATTATGCGCTCGCTATATCCTGTCATTAATGACTTTGACGAACTAGTAGGCGTATTAGATGGCGGCACGCTGTTTAACCGGAACACCCAAGTTGTAGACATGATTCGCGACCTTGTATACGGCCCAGGCAGCCTGCCTGACGAGGGTATTGGTACGGTAACACTCTTTTTAGATGATACGCGCATTAGTACCAATGTCCCTCAGCTATTGCCCGACCAACGTGATGCCCCACATCAAACAAGCACTATTACGGAAGCCGACCGCGCTATTGGCACTCGCGTATCTTCTGCGGTTAAAAATCACGTTTTAATCAAAGGCAATCGCTGGATTGATCGCGCTTTTGTTGTAAATGATTGGTACATATCTGCCTATCAACCTTTGATAGACCTCAGTGGCCAACGTATTGGTATGATCTACACCGGATTTAGTGAATCTCCGTTTACGCATATTTATTACAAAACTCTTTTAGAATCCGTCACTGTCATCGGGCTTATCATGCTCGGTTCGGGGCTGCTTGTTTTGCATAAAGGTAAACAGATATTAGCGCCGTTGTCTCGACTCAACAAAGCCGTTAACGCTGTAAAACAAGGCAATATGCAGCAAAGAATTGGACACTTAGAGGGGCAGGACGAGCTAACTGAGTTAGCTCATGAGTTCGATAAAATGCTGGATTTACTCGCCCAACGCGAACAAGAAATAATAAAAGCCAACGACGAATTAGAGCAAAAGGTTGACCAGCGCACTACGTCACTGAGACGTCGAACGGAAGCTCTAAAAGATCGAATACGCTTATTAAAAACAACCCGTAAGCAACTACTCGATCAGGAGAAGCTGGCCGTACTTGGAGAGCTCACCGCCGGAATTGCCCATGAGATCAACAACCCTGCAGCCGTTATCTTGGGCTCAGTGGATCTTATATTGGATGATTTGGGTGAGCAGGCAAAACCTATTAATGCAGAGCTAGATATGATCATTGAGCAGGTTTATCGTATCCGGTCACTGATTAATAACCTCCTGCAATACAGCCGGCCTGATAGCCAAACCGACAGCCAGCAAATCTGCAACATCAATCAGGTGTGCAACGACACACTATTACTTGTGCGCCATGCACTTGATAAGCAAAATGTAACCGTAGAAACTGACTATGCAGCAGAGTCGCTCGTCGAGATTAACACACAGCAAATACAGCAGGTTTTAGTCAATCTCATTATCAATGCAGCGCATGCCATCAAAGGCACAGGGAGTGTTTTCATTGGTACCGAAGACTGGGTAGAAGAGCCTGCAGCCACCTCAACAAACCGTGCAGCTGAACCATCACCATTGGGTGTCGTGATTCATGTGTCCGATTTAGGCTGCGGCATACCCGACTCAGTCAAAGAGCGAATATTCGAACCTTTCTTCACCACTAAAGAAAGCGGCACAGGTTTGGGCCTGTCGGTGAGCAAAGGGATTGTTACTCGGCATGGGGGGGACTTACGCGTTCACTCACCCAGCCTAATCGATGAAACATGCGGCACGACCTTTAGCCTGTACTTACCCAGCCATTACAGCGACCAAGCGACGAATACCGACCATATTAGCTTGCTACTCACAGGATTAGGTCAAGCCGAACGAGTCAACCGCAGAGCTACCGGTAAGGGAGACACTTAATCAGCACTCCAGATTAACTTACCGCATTGACTGGTATTGTATCCCCCTAAACTACTGGCTAGTTGAATACCTTCTCGGCTCTGCAAAAACTCAAAGATATGCTGCACAATTTTTCGAAAATACACAGGCCGAGTGACCACTAGGTCAAAGGCCTCAGCTCCCTGAGCGAGCAAAACTAATCCCATTTCTTGTGCGGCGCTCAAGGTGCCTGGGCCAATATCGGCTTCCCCTTTCGCAATTAAACGGGCTACCTCCCTTTCCGAGAATGCCGTCATTTGACGCGTTAACTGCGCCAATGGAAACCCTTGCCCGGCAAGCCATTCTCCTAAAAAGCGCTGCGACCCTGCGCCCTCTTGCCGAACGACCCACCGAGTTTCAGGGGTCAGCGCTTGTCTTGGATCAGTAAAGCGCTCAACATCCTGCGGCCGCACCATCAACCCATGTTGGCGCTCAAATAAGTGCACTAACACCCAGTGCTTAGATTCGCTATATTGCTGCAATAATGCAGGATGCCTAACGCGGCTTTCCTCTGCTCGTCCCCAGTGAATCGCTGTCGCGTCAGAACTACCTTGAGCTAGCAGATCCAAGCCTAGCTTAGTTCCGGTGACGGTATAGCCAATCATCGCCTGCGTCTTTAATTGTTGCGTTAAGCGGTTAGCCGTGGCTTGCAGTAAAGGGTCATCACTTCCTGATAGTAACAATCGATCGGCCATCAAGCCTCTGTGCGCATTATCCAATAACCAGCGATCAATCAAGGCACGTGGAAACAGCCATTTACCGGTCACTTTCGTTGCGGGAATCTTTCCCTCGGCGGCCATGGAATACACTTTTTTCTCATTAACGTCTAAGTATTCCGAAAGCTGGCGTACGTTCATAAACGGATGAGCGTGCTCATTCACCCTGAACCCCCTTGCCCTCTTGCAGGCAATCAAGATCGACGGTGTCCCGACCATGAAAGATCAGAAAGTGACGGCCTTTCGCGCGAGCCAATAAAGTGATTCCCATTTCCCTTGCCAACGCCAGTCCCATTTGAGTCACCCCCGAGCGTGACAATAAAACCGATATTCCCATTTGTGCCACTTTGATCACCATTTCTGACGTCAACCGGCCTGTGGTATAAAAGATTTTTCCGTTGGGGCTAATTCCTTGCAACCACAGCCGACCCGCCAACGTATCCACCGCATTATGTCGACCCACATCCTCAACAAAGGACACAATATAATCGCCATCGCTCACAGCACAGGCATGAACAGCGCCGGCGTTTTTGTATGTTTCGTTGTGCTGACTTAATGCACGAAGCAAACTATAAACCATGCTCTGCTTTACTGGCGTTACATGTAGTTCTACATCGGCGATTTTCTCCATTAAGTCTCCAAACATAGTCCCTTGGCCACAGCCACTAGTAACGGTCCGTTTTTCCAGCATAGATGCCAAATGAGCAGGCTCTTTACGAGTGACTACCGCCGCAGACTCAACATCCCAATCCACTTGTACAGCGGTTAAATCCTCAACCCGCTCAATAAATCCTTGGTTTTTTAAATAACCCACCACTAACGCTTCAGGGTCAGCCCCCAACGTCATCAACGTAACTATTTCACGTTTATTTAAATAAATGGTTAAAGGTCGTTCACAGGCGATTTGAATCGTCCTTTCACCGCCTAACTCGTCGATGACAGTAGCCTGCTCTGTTAACGACGCCTGCGCGTAACTGCGTATGACTGATTCAAAGGGTTGCTCCATGTCACCTACCTTCTCAATTAATTGGTTTGATCAGAGCAAGTTTCATTCCGGTGTTTATATACCCTACCGTCTACTGTTGATCACAATTAGCAGCGCATCACCGTGACACCTATTAATAGACAAAATGTCCCACCTTCATCCTCAACCGTGTCTTTTTACACCAACCAGCCTCCCTTTTACCCCTAAGAGCACCGTCATTATGTGGCCTACGCTTTGCAATGATCTCCAGTACCTGTGCTTATCGATCCAAGCGATTACGCAACAACCCGAAGGAGAACCTATGTGACTTCAGCTACTACGACTGCTCCGAGCGCTGATGATAAAGATCAACAGCCCCCCACAACAAAATCAGGGACGCGCTGGCCTGTATCCATTCAACTCAACAAAGAGAATGTTCAATCAGGCCGCTGGGACACAATACGTTGGAGCATTGCCGACTTGCTCCCTCGCCCCTTAACCGCTGACGATTATCATATCCTGACCATTGAACTTCACCTTGATCAACGTACCGCTTATCGATTCAACCTTAACTCACAAGCCCCCTGCCTATTCGTTTTATGCCATGAATCAGACGTTGATAACCAGCTTATCCCTGTCCACATCAGCGCCAGCCAAGATGAAGCTTCATCCTACATGGATGGCGAGCACCACGTTTTATCCGCAGAAATGCCGGTAGCTATATGTTGCTGGATCGAAGCCTATCTCAGCCGTGAAGGCGAATTGATTGATAGTGGGCGCAAAAAAAAGAAATCAGGAAAAGGACGCAGCAGTGGAAACTGATACTTCATTTCTTAAAAGATGGTCTCTGCGTAAAACCGAGGCAAACCGAGAGCAAAACGAACAATCAAACGAGACTGAACAACTATTAGACAATCAAGATAGTTCGGAGGTTACTCCACCCCTTCCTGACAAGGCGGCCGAAATATCCGCAGATAGTTTAAGTGATGAGGACATGCCAGCCATCGACTCTCTGGATGAGCATTCAAACTTCCAACAGTTTTTCTCAGAAGGTGTCAGCGAAGCTTTACGACAACAAGCACTAAGGAAGCTATTTAACCTCCCAGAGTTTCACGTGAGAGATGGGCTAAATGACTACGATCAGGACTTTAGCAATATCACCCCATTAGCTGAAGCTGCCGCTGGACAAATCAGACAATGGATTCATCAACAAAAAGATGACTTCACTGCGGCTTTGCAAGACGACAGCAATGATGAAGAAAGCACCGAGCCTATTCACTCTTCTCATGCTTCATCAACAGAAAGCGACCAAGTGACCCATACACCCACCCAAGACAAGACAGAATGATACAACACAGCGAAAAAACCAGAATTTCACTCAGATAATGACCGCATATATTGGACCCTAGCGACCTAATCAGTGGTTCATCAATTGCATCGAGTAATTTAAAAACGGTTCAGATATACAACAATGACAAGCGCACGGCCTACAGCGAGCACTGAGGTACGTGGATAAAAGCCATTAGCCTGACCACCGAGGGCTTTATGACAACAATAATAAACATGCCAAACCTCAGTAATGAAAGAGCAAAACAGGAGGTCATAACGCGACTATCGCCGCCTCATAACCTACTTGCGAGTACCATTGCTTACAGCACGCAAGGCCACCTGTTGATAATGGGATCCGAAAAAGCAATTCGGATTGCGGCACTACAACTGTCTTCTATGCAAAGTACTACACTATTGGTTACTGAAGCGGCTCAAATCGATATCGACACCGCTGACGAATCAGAGGCGATAGAATCACTGATAGCAAGCACCAAAAACGACACCGTCTTCTATAACAAGCTGCTGTCGGTCACAGGCTATCTTGGCCAATTTGACGTTGACGTCAGCATAACGGCACAAGAAGAGACATCTATTAGCCGCATTCCATTGGCTAAGTTAGCATTGGGGCTTCCACACTTTGACCTGATCTTAGACCTGAATGCATCCCCTATTCTGACAACAAACCTACTGCCGCCTGGCTATTTTCACGCAAATAATACAACAACGTTAGCCTCTCTCTACGAACAACTCCCTCAATACATTGGCGACTTTGAAAAGCCTAAGTATTTCCAAATCAACAACGACATGTGCGCACACAGCGCACGGGGGCAAACAGGCTGTACACGCTGTTTAGACGTATGCCCAGCAGATGCTATTACATCAATTCAGAACATTGTCTCAATCGACCCTCATTTGTGTCATGGCGCTGGCGGCTGCTCAAGCGCCTGCCCCACAGGAGCCATTACTTATACCCAGCCCCCAAGGGGACAGCTGCTCGATTATATTCAAAGACTCATCACACTTTACTCTGCCGAGGGGGGTGAAGACTTTTGTCTGCTGTTTCATGATCATGATAAAGGTCGAGAGTTAACACTAAAGCACGCTTCATCCATCAAAGGGCATATCATCCCTATCGAAGTCGAAGAACTGGCCTCCGTTAGTTTGGAAGTATGGCTAGCATCGTATGCCATGGGAGTGAATACACTCTATTTACTGAACACCGACGCTATTCCAAGCAGCATGCAAAATCTTGTTGAAGAACAGATATCCTTAGCCCATCGCATAATGACAGGACTAGCAATACACCCTAATCGGCTGCAATTAGTTGACGACATCACATTGCTTGAAAACCGGTTACCGTTACAGCCTTCATTGCCATCTATGGCTCCGGCCCCGTCATTCACAACTGACAAACGTGAAACTTTATTTAATGCGATCGCCCACTTAGCTGATGCGGCCTCAACAACAGAGCCCCAACAGTGTTTAAACCCTGTCATACCGCTACCTCATGGGGCTCCATTTGGAAAAGTCACAATTCAAGAGCAAGAGTGCACCTTGTGCCTTTCCTGTGTTGCCGTTTGTCCTACATCCGCGCTAACAGCAGGTAAAGATAGCCCCGCCTTGTACTTTACCGAGCAAAACTGCGTCCAATGTGGATTATGTGAGCGCAGTTGCCCGGAAAAAGTGATTACGCTAACCCCGCAACTGCGATTACACGCTACCGACCAGCCTCAAGAACTAATAGCCGAAGAGGCTTTTCAGTGCATCAGCTGCGCGACGCCTTTTGCACCTAAGCGTACAGTAGAAAAAATGATCAAATCGCTCAGTGAGCATAAGCAATTTCAGGGTAGTGCGATCAACCGACTCAAAATGTGTGCTGATTGTCGCGTTCGCGACATATATAACGATTTAACACTACACCCAGAAAAGCAATTAGAGCTATGAGGACTGATGAGTGAACATGATTCCAATCCATACTCACACCACAACCGAATACGATCAATTGCGCGGCGATATCTATGCACTTCTCGCTTCTCTTTTGAGGAGCGCGCCTACGCAAGACGCATTGGCATGGTTGCAAGCTCTACAACCGGATGGCGATGATAACCCAGACATGCTCAAAGCTTGGTCAGCACTAGCCCTAACAGCTCAGCATAGTAAAACCGAAGCGGTTGCCCAAGAGTATCAAGACCTATTCATTGGCGTAGGCCGTGGAGAGCTTATGCCCTTTGGGTGCTGGTATCTAACGGGCTCATTAATGGAGCGCCCTCTCGTAACCTTACGCGAGGACCTCAAACACTTAGGGTATGAACGGCAAAAAGAGGTATATGAACCGGAAGATCATATTGCCGTTTTGTGTGAAGTCCTCAGCTTAATGGTTTCCCAAGACCACAGCTATAGCCATCAATATAGGTTTTTACAGCGCCACTTGTTTCCTTGGGCTTTTGCATTTTTTACCGATTTACAAACAGCCAATAATGCCTATTTTTATGCTCCCGTTGGCCTACTAGCGCACACTTTTTTCCAACAAGAAAAAACATACTTTCAGCAGCTATCGCCTGCACAACTCAATACCGACAATAAAAATGACCGGAGGGAACTCGCATGAGTAGCCAAGAAAAACCGGATGCGGGGCGTCGTCGCTTTTTAAAAGCGGCTGGACTGGCATCAACTGCGGCTAGCACAGCCCTAATAATTGATAACACTTCTGCGAATCAGACAGATGAAACAGACGAAGCGAAAGAACCGTTATCACCCAAGGGCTATCAAGAAACCGAACATGTTCGCCGCTTTCTCAAGACGCTTCGTAATTAACAAGCAGGAGCCACCATTATGCGCCTAACCAAACGCGACCAAGACACATCGACAGCCCAATCCGGCTTAGGTTTATCCCGCCGCCATTTTTTACGCAACACAAGTTTAGCCACAGGCGGTGTAGCAGCCGCTAGCTTTTTAGCGCCTGGCATGATTCAGCAAGCGGAAGCTTCAAAATCTGCGGTCCATAGCTCACCTGTGGATGTAAAACGTACGATATGCTCGCACTGTTCGGTCGGTTGTGGTGTTTATGCAGAAGTCCAAAACGGCGTTTGGACAGGACAAGAACCTGCCTTCGACCACCCTTTTAACCTTGGAGGGCATTGCGCAAAAGGTGCGGCGCTGAGAGAGCACGGTCATGGCGAACGGCGTTTAAAATACCCAATGAAGCTGGTTGATGGCAAATGGCAAAAAGTCACTTGGGAACAAGCCATTGACGAAATTGGCGATAAAATGCAGGCCATACGCGAAGAGTCAGGACCTGACTCAGTCTATTGGTTAGGTTCTGCAAAATTTAACAACGAACAAGCCTACCTTTTCCGTAAGTTTGCAGCGCTGTGGGGCACTAACAATGTCGACCACCAAGCACGGATATGTCACTCAACGACCGTTGCTGGTGTTGCTAATACATGGGGCTATGGCGCCATGACAAACTCCTTTAATGATATTCATAATTGCAAATCGATTATCCTCATTGGAGCTAACCCCGCTGAAGCCCATCCGGTTTCTTTGCAACATATCTTTCGTGCTAAAGAACGCAACAAAGCGCATATCATCTGCGTAGACCCGCGTTTTACTCGCACCGCCGCTCATGCAAATGAATACATACGCATACGCCCCGGTAGTGATGTCGCCTTTATTTGGGGCCTTCTGTGGCACATTTTTGAAAACGGCTGGGAAGATAAACAGTTCATAGCCCAACGCGTATACGGCATGGACAAAATACGCACGGAGGTCGCTAATTGGACACCGGCTGAAGTTGAAAGCGTAACCGGTGTACCAGAAGAACAAATGCGCCAAGCCGCAAAATCTCTGGCCGACAATCGACCGGGAACCGTCATCTGGTGTATGGGTGGAACACAACACACCACAGGCAATAACAACACACGTGCTTACTGTATTTTAATGCTCGCACTTGGAAACATGGGTAAAGCTGGCGGCGGCACCAACATCTTCCGTGGCCATGACAATGTCCAAGGAGCAACAGACCTAGGCGTTTTATCCCATACCTTGCCTGGCTACTATGGGCTAACAGACGGCGCCTGGAAGCACTGGTCAAAAGTCTGGGACCTTGACTTTGAGTGGGTAAAAAGTCGCTTTGATCAAAGCGTTTATCGAACGCTAAAGCCAATGAACAATTCCGGGATTCCCGTTTCCCGCTGGATTGATGGTGTGCTCGAGGACAAGAAGAATATCGATCAGAATGACAATCTTCGCGCGATGGTTTATTGGGGACACGCTGTCAACTCGCAAACTCGTGGCGTCGAAATGAAAACCGCCATGGAAAAGCTGGAGCTGATGGTCATCGTCGACCCTTATCCAACTCATGCCGCCGTCATGCATGATAAAAAGGATGGGGTTTACCTACTCCCAGCAACAACACAATTTGAAACCTACGGCTCAGTAACCGCATCGAATCGCTCCATACAATGGCGAGATAAAGTGATTGAACCTCTCTTTGAGTCTAAGCCTGACCACATCATCATGCATAAATTTGCAGTGAAACTGGGTTTCGATAAGCAACTATTCAAAAATATCTCCATCAGCAATGAAGAACCTTTGATTGAGGATATTACGCGTGAATTTAACCGAGGAATGTGGACCGTAGGCTATACCGGCCAAAGCCCAGAACGCATAAAAGAACACCAACAAAATTGGCACACTTTCAATGAAACCAGTCTAAAAGGAGAAGGTGGCCCTGCCGACGGTGAGTATTACGGAATGCCGTGGCCTTGCTGGGGTACACCAGAGATGAGACACCCTGGTACCCCTATCCTCTACGATACCAGTAAAAGTGTTGCAGAAGGCGGCTTACCTTTCCGCGCTCGCTACGGTGTAGAGCACGAAGGGACTAACATTTTAGCTGAAGGCTCCTTTACAAAAGGTTCTGAAATTAAAGATGGATACCCTGAGTTCTCTGCAGAGCTGCTAAAAAAACTGGGCTGGTGGAGTGACCTCACTCAGGAAGAACAGTTGGCAGCTGACGGGAAAAACTGGAAGACAGACATGTCAGGAGGTATCCAACGGGTAGCGATCAAACATGGTTGTGCCCCATTCGGAAATGCGAAAGCTCGCGCTATAGTATGGACCTTCCCCGACCAAGTCCCACTGCACAGAGAGCCACTGTACTCAAACCGCCGGGATTTGGTTTCAAAATATCCAACATTTGATGACGCCGAATCGATTTATCGATTGCCGACACTTTATAAGTCAATACAGGCTAAAGATGTCAGTACTGACTTTCCCATTATTTTAACGTCGGGACGCTTAGTGGAATACGAAGGGGGCGGTGAAGAAACGCGTTCTAACCCTTGGTTAGCAGAGCTTCAACAAGAAATGTTTGTTGAGGTAAACCCTTCTGATGCCAACACACTCGGCTTTAAAAATGGAGACGATGTATGGCTCATAGGGCCAGAAGGGGGGCGTATAAAAATCAAAGCGCTCATTACACCGCGTGTTGATAAAGGCGTAGCCTTCTTGCCTTTCCACTTTGGGGGACAATTCCAAGGGAAAGACTTAACCAGCAAGTATCCTGAGGGCTCTGCACCGTATGTTACGGGTGAAGCAGCTAATACGGCCATGACGTATGGATACGACCCCGTCACCGTGATGCAAGAAACGAAAGTTTCTCTCTGTCGCATCGAAAAAGCAACGGCCTAAGGAGATCTAACCATGGCTAATATGAAGTTCCTGTGTGACTCCAAGCGCTGCATCGAATGTAACGGATGTGTAACAGCGTGCAAAAACGAAAACGAAGTGGAATGGGGCGTTAACCGTCGGCGCGTCGTGACCCTTAATGATGGCGAACCCGGCGAAACCTCCATTTCTGTCGCGTGCATGCATTGCTCTGATGCTCCGTGCATGGCTGTTTGCCCTACTGACTGCTTTTATAAAACCGATGATGGAATTGTTTTACACAATAAAGACATCTGCATTGGTTGCGGTTATTGCCTTTTCGCGTGCCCTTTTGGCGCACCACAGTTTCCCAGCAGCTCAGCGTTTGGCGAGCGTGGAAAAATGGATAAGTGTACATTCTGCGCCGGAGGGCCAGAGGAAGATAACAGCCCAGAAGAATACGCCAAATATGGAGCAAACAGGATTGCTGAAGGCAAGTTACCTATGTGTGCCGAACTATGCTCTACCAAAGCTCTATTAGCGGGTGATGCAAACGACGTTTCCGATATTTTTAGAGAACGAGTTGTGTATCGCGGCCATAACGATGGCGCTTGGGCAATGGAAGAAGAACTCGCATACGATGCGACGCAGCCAAAGGCTTAACCCAATAAAGCCACATCATGTGGCTCAATCAAGGTTATTGTTATGAAGAGACTTTCACTGAGTCACCTCATTATTATTTGCTTGGTATATCTAACGTCAAGCAACGTTGCTCTTGCTGCCGATAAAGCCTCTGAAGCTAAAGTAAGCGGTTTTTCTGGAGCCGAGTATTGGCGAGTAATTAAAGACGGCAACGAAGGAACGTCACAAGTTAAAGGAATTGAAGCAGGGGTGCTTATCAATGTTGAAGGGGAATACTGGAGACATCTACGTAACAAATGGGTATCACCTTATGGCGCTTATGCGCTCTTAGGTGTCCTGTGCACATTACTCATCTTTTATTTAATCGTGGGGCAAAAGAAGCTAGATCACCCCAGGACAAATAAAAAAATAAAACGCTGGAGCCAACTTGATAGGGCAAATCACTGGACGGTAGCTATCCTCTTTATGACGTTAGCATTAACAGGCCTTAGCTTACTCTATGGTAAATTTTTCTTAAAAGGGCTCCTAGGAGACTCCATTTGGGGTAACTATATTGCCTTATGCAAAATACTGCATAACTATTTAGGCCCACTTTTCATGCTAGCTTTACTAATCATGATAGTTCGTTGGCTGAAACATAACTTTTTCAACGCCATCGATCTGCGTTGGTTTATTAAAGGAGGAGGAATATTCGGTAATGCCCACCCAAGTGCAGGCTTTCTAAACGGCGGTGAAAAAGTATGGTTTTGGTTGTTAACGTTTGGCGGAGTCACTATAAGTATTTCAGGCCTCATACTCGACTTCCCTCTGTTTGGACAAACACGCGAGGTTATGCAGTGGAGCAATATTATTCATGCCGTTAGCTCACTGATCCTAATTGCTGCGTCATTCGGCCATATTTATATCGGTACGGCAGGCACAGAAGGAGCTCTTGAAGGGATGACGACAGGCTATGTGGATGAATCATGGGCCAAGCAACACCATGACCTGTGGTATGAAGAAAAGAAAACCAAATCAACTAACGAACTAATGTAATCAATAAAAACCAATGCCGGCATTGCCGGCATTATTTATCTACCAAGCAAAATGCGCGCGTTAGCAAACAGGTAAAATGAGCAAAACACCGCCTGTTTAGCCAATCGTAAAAACAATAACCATAAAAAAACCCCTGACTGCAGCGCAATCAGGGGTTCGGTATAAAAGCTTGGCGATGACCTACTCTCACATGGGGAGACCCCACACTACCATCGGCGCTAAAGCGTTTCACTACTGAGTTCGGGATGGGATCAGGTGGTTCCACTTCGC
>NZ_MRCI01000006.1 GCF_001922575.1 Neptunomonas phycophila
CGGCTTCACCACCGAAAACTTCTGCACATACGCGAGTCAGTGCTGCTGTCAAAGTTGTTTTACCGTGGTCAACGTGGCCAATAGTACCTACGTTAACGTGCGGCAGATTACGTTCAAATGATTTCTTAGCCATCGTTAGCTTCCCAAAAAGGTAATACGTGAATCACAAATACAACAAAGGGCAGATATATTGCTACATCTACCCTTCAAATTCTGGAGCTCAAGAGCGGAATTGAACCGCCGACCTCACCCTTACCAAGGGTGTGCTCTACCCCTGAGCTACTTGAGCTTTACCCTAACAGCCTAAACTACAAATACATTAAGCTACTAGATTTACACTTTCGCCCAAAGACATACTCTGGAGCGGGTAGTGGGAATCGAACCCACCTCTTCAGCTTGGAAGGCTGAGGTAATAGCCACTATACCATACCCGCTAAACCGAGCATTATATGGTGGTGGGGGGTGGATTCGAACCACCGAAGCTTGCGCGTCAGATTTACAGTCTGATCCCTTTGGCCACTCGGGAACCCCACCATCAAGGCCACTTCGTAAATGGTGCCGGCACCAAGAGTCGAACTCGGGACCTACTGATTACAAGTCAGTTGCTCTACCAGCTGAGCTATACCGGCTTAACGAAGTGGCGCATATGTTAATGATCAGGTTTTATAGATGCAAGCCCTTTACACACTTTTTTTGCTATTTTTACGTCTGGTTTGCTATCTAAGAGGATTTCATTGATTTTATTGATCATTTTACGATCAAATTTTCCACTTTCGCTGATAAACACCGAGATTTTAACGTGCTCATCCAATTGCGTGTTAATCACCGGCTCCAACCCTTGCTCTACTAAAAAATCGCTAACTTGTGCAATATCGCCTTCATTAGCAGGTATTTCATAATCGAAGCAAACACCCGTTTCATTATTCTGCTTTTGAACAGAGATCGGATCTTGGCCCAACGGCACATTTAGCTCATTGACCAGCCGTATAGTATGTATATCATTCGACGGCGTCTCCGTCTGGCCAGACGGAGATTCGAGCATACTGAATGCAAATAGCACAACCGCATTAGCCAACAGTAAAAATATAACCCACCATTTCATCACTGTTTATCAGCCCACATGAGTCCGTCTAGTACAAGGTCTGGCACCAATAGCGCACCCGGCATTTGCGCCTGCAGCAAATAACCATCACCACCTGTTATATAAAGCTGCGAACCTGACTTAGACGCTTCTTCTAACAATTGACCAGCTAACGCCTGCAATAAGTATCGCGTACCATTATTAACACAGGCTCCGGTATGTTTCCCTGGTTCAATACTCAATAAGTCTTCATCATCATAGCGAACGTTAGCGGTATTATTTAACAAGCTAGCACGCATCATTTGTAAGCCTGGAACAATATACCCACCTAGGTGCTCTCCCTGCGCGCTCAAATAATCAATGGTAATTGCACTTCCGCAATCAACAACGGTAGACGCTCCGTCATCCTGATGTCGTGCAGCCAACATTGCCAACCAACGATCAACCCCCATCCTAGTAGGCTCTATGTAACTATTGCGCACACCCGCTGCTGAACTTGCTGACACAGCAAATAAAGGCGTTATATCCCAACGTGTTTTTAGTGCCCGCGTGAGTGCTTCGTTAAATTCGCGACCGGCTACCGAGCCTATCCAAATATCGCAAAGCTCATCAAGCACCAATTCTGGCTCATCAATATCAGCTATACGAGACAAGAAGGGCTCTTTCAGACACCGAAGCGCTTTAGTAATCGTGCCGTCAGAAACCCAGCGCCATTTAACAAAGGTATTTCCCACATCTATTTCAAGACGCATGGTAAGCTCTCACGCTAACTTCACCTGCATGAAAATGCTCTACACCGTCAGAGTGATGGATGATCAAGGCTCCTTGCGCATCAACTCCCTGACACTCACCGACCACCTCTCGATGCCCCGAGATAATCCTAACCGATTGCTGTTGATACGCATGACACGCGTGCCATGCGTCCTGAAATGCCGCAAAGCCGTCCACTTTGAACTGCTCTAACATCGGGATAAGGTGATTCAGCACAGTGGCCATTAATTGATTACGAGAGATTGGTGTTTGTGACAGTGAAGACAAATCCACCCACGGTTGATCTATCCCCTCACTTGCTTCATCTGACATCGTGACATTGATCCCAACACCAATGACTACTTGGCACTCACCTGATGCATCACCTTGCATTTCGAGCAAAATGCCCGCAAGTTTTTTAGAATCTACCAATAAGTCATTTGGCCACTTTAGCTCAATGCCTGATAAACCCATGGCGGTCAGCGCTTGTTGCAGAGCCAACCCCACAACCAAACTCAGCCCTTCTAGGGCCGCAGCGCCATGAGAAAAATTCCACACCAACGAAAAGTATAAATTACGAGCAAAAGGGCTGACCCATTGGCGTCCGCGCCGCCCTTTACCCGCCGTTTGATACTCAGCCAGATATAGGTGCGCATCGGCTAACCCTTGCTGCATATCACGCATGGCGAGCGTATTGGTTGAGTCAACCACGCGCTGTACCGTAATGTTACGAAGGTGGCGTGCCACCAAATCGCTGCAGTCGGATACAATTCTCTCTTCGCAAAGCAGCTCTAAACCGCCGGGCACTCGATACCCACGTCCACGGATGCTGTATATCTCAACACCTAAGGACTCAAGGCTTTTCATTTGCTTCCAGATAGCACTTCGGCTAATACCTAGATGCTGACCAAGCTCTTGCCCTGAATGAAATTGACCATCTGACAACGCCGCCAATAAACGCTCATCAATAACCATTTATTTGCTCCGCTGATAAACAATGAAGCTGTAGTCATAAGGGTTTGGGCCTTGCGCCGAAAAGTCTTCACGGCCGAGCTCGGTCCATTGCGAGCGATTAAATTCGGGAAAATAAGCATCTCCCTCTATATCCGCATGTACTTGCGTAATATACAAACGCTCTACTTCAGGCAAAGCTAATGCGTAAATTTGAGCGCCACCAATAATCATTGCCTCGTCTACGCCATCAATCAGCGCCTGACTTTCGGCCAATTCAATGGCCTCAGGTAAAGACATAACAACTTTGATGCCCTGGGCCGTAAAAGAAGCATCTCGACTTATGACGATATTAAGACGCCCCGGCAATGGCTTCCCGATAGATTCAAAGGTCTTACGACCCATAATAATCGGCTTACCCATGGTGGCTTGCTTAAAATATTTGAGATCGCCCGGCAAATACCACGGCAATTTATTGTCTCGACCAATCACACGGTTAGACGACTGTGCGACTATCATTGCTAATCTCATGGGTGACTACCTAACTTAATAGGTAGCGCTCACACGGAGGCTGACCTATCGTTATTATCAATTCTAGGGTGGGCAGTTTACTACAGCCAGAAGCTTGTGCACATTAGCGGCACGTTTACACCGCTAAATACCAATATCTCGCGCTCATCTGCCGCTGAAATTATCGAATGTAGTAACCCACTATTACCCCAAGCACTCCAACCAAGTCGATACTCCACTTACCGTGCACACATTCACAATAACAAGGAGCATGTAATGTCTAAAAAAATATTATTTTTAGTGGGCGACTACGTTGAAGACTATGAAGTTATGGTGCCATTTCAAGCACTTGCCATGGTTGGCTATACCGTAGAAGCCGTCTGCCCAGACAAGCAAGCTGGCGATTCGATCAGAACCGCTATTCACGACTTTGAAGGTGACCAAACTTACAGTGAAAAGCCCGGCCACAACTTTCAGCTTAATGCAGATTTCGATGCCGTTAATACTGACGACTATGTTGGACTTGTCGTTCCCGGCGGCCGAGCACCCGAATACATCCGTTTAAATGAGCGCGTTCTTGAAATTACTCGCGAGTTTGCTCAAGCCAATAAGCCTATTGCAGCCGTGTGTCATGGAGCCCAAGTACTAACAGCCGCCGGCATTGTAGATGGCCGCAAAGTATCCGCTTACCCAGCATGCGCACCTGAAGTTCGCCTATGCGGTGGCGAATACCAAGACATTGCTGTTGACCATGCCTATACTGACGGCAACATCGTTTCAGCACCTGCATGGCCAGCCCACCCGGCTTGGTTAAAGCAGTTTTTAGACGTTTTAGGCGCCAAGATAACACTGTAAGAACAAATCGTTCTTACCTAAACAACCTCATAGGTTGATGATACCTGTTACGTGATTTATAAAGAGAGCTAACCTTTGCAGGGAGCTCTCTTTTATTATGTGCCATTTATACTCCAGCACCAGCCCAAGCTTATACGAAACAACAACTCGCTCAGTTAGAATCGAAGGCGCGGTTACAAGCATTCGCTTGGAAAATCATTTTTGGAACATCATTGATGAAATAGCTGAAAGCGAAGAGTCCAGCACTCCCAAGTTCTTGAGCGACCTATACCGTGAAGTGGTCATTCGCCGTGGGGAAACCGGTAACTTTGCTTCACTATTGCGAGTGGTTTGCACTGTCTATCTCGAAAAAATAACGACCACATGATGCAATAACAAAGAATCAGAACTTTAGTCTCAAAAGCCCTACCCCTCTGTACTATTGATAAGCCAACGGCTCTGCTCCACAGTTATATTCTTGATATTCGTTAAACGCCTCCTCCCCCATAACAATAAGTAAAAGCCGGATACCGTGCCGGTAAGGACCGTTTGATATGCTGTACCGTATATTATTGCCGCTTGTCGTGGTTGTACATTTGTGGCTGCTAACAAGCGCCGCTGTTCAGGCAAATGAAGCCGTGATGAGCCCTACCTATGCGGGCAAACCACTGATTGATGGTCTCCCACTACAAGCGCTATTCCCCAAAGCCACCCGTTTTGGCGATAAAGAAGCCGACTTACCCGTCTATGCGGCTTATCAGCTCGATGAGCTGCTTGGATATGCGTGGTTGTCTGATGAGATTAATAATCTTGCCGGTTTTGCAGGTAAGCCAATTCGACTACTGATAGGCCTTAAACCTGACGGATCATTTCAGGATGTCACGGTTATCGATCATCATGAACCCGTTTTTTTACATGGGCTGGGAAACGAATCGATGCATGAGTTTTTAGCGCAGTATCGCAATCGTTCGGTACGTAACCAAATCATTGTTGGCAGCGCACAAAACTCGCAGTTGAGCTCACAATCAGACGGAGGCGCAAGTGGCACGGTTGTTTTTGACGGCGTCACGAAGGCCACTATTTCCGTGATGATAATCAATGATGTAGTGCTATCGACTGCGCTACAAGTAGCGCGCGCACGTTTGGAAGGCTTTGCATTGCCAACTCAGTCTCGCCTACTTGAAAAACCAATTACTTCGCAGAGCTGGGACGCACTTGCCAACAATAATCTCATACATCAATGGACACTCTCGCAAACAGAAGTAGAAGAGTCGTTAGGTCGATCACTCAACAGCTACCCCGAATTTTCAAATACAACAGCGCCAAACACCCCTTTCATCACATTAGCTTATGCCTATCTAAACGCTCCTCAAGTAGGAGTAAACTTGCTTGGCGAAGCACGCTACAAAGCGCTGATGGACCGTTTAACACCTGGCGACCACCTTCTTTGGGTTGGCTCTAGCGGCCTTTACCCCCATGCCGAAGAAAACTACACACCAGCAACCGTTCCATCACGCTTGTCCTTAGACCAAGGAGGCTTATCGGTAGAAATACGCGATATCAATGCACCCAGCGAATTTAATGACATTATTACTCCTGGTGCGCCTCGCTTCTCGACGGCCCATTTTTTAAGAATTAAAGGCAGCGCAGGTTTTGACCCAGGCAGCCCTGTTGATCTTAAGCTACATGTAAACCTTGCAAGAAATCACTTGATTAGCGATAGCGCAACTTTCCTTAGCCACTACCAGCTCCCTGACAGTGAATGGGAACCCGTACAAATAGACACCGCAAAACCACTGCCGTTGTGGATAAAGCTTTGGATGGATCGCTGGGTTAGCGTATGTATTTTATTAATAGGCCTAACTGTTTTAATCGTTAGCTTTATCAAGCAAGACCGCCTAAGTCGCTGGAAACACTTCCATGCTTTTCGCTGGGGGTATTTGGCATTCACTCTCTTTTTTATTGGATTTTATGCGCAGGGCCAATTGTCCATCGTTAACATTTTCACCTTGTTCCACTCGATAAAAGACGGCTTTGATATCACCATTTTTTTATTAGACCCCGTCATTTTTATCCTGTGGATTGTCACTTTTATTAGTTTATTTATCTGGGGACGCGGGCTTTTTTGTGGATGGCTTTGCCCTTTTGGAGCCTTACAGGAAATGTCCTCTTGGTTGGGCAAAAAAATAGGCCTTAAACAGATACGCGTTCCGGCTACACTTCACCGTCGCTTAATCTATCTAAAATATCCCATTATAGGCGGGCTAGTAGCCGTCTCTTTCTATTCATTAACGTGGGCCGAAAAGCTATCTGAAGTAGAACCCTTTAAAACCAGTATAACCTTAGTTTTCATCCGCCATTGGCCATTTGTGCTTTATGCCGTAGGGCTGCTGATTGTAGGGATGTTTATTCATAAGTTTTTCTGCCGCTATTTGTGCCCATTAGGCGCAGGCTTGGCAGCTATTGGCTGGTTGCGTCGCTTTGAATTACTAAAACGAGTCGACTTTTGCGGTTCTCCTTGCCAAACCTGCCACCATCGCTGTGAAATAAAAGCCATTAAGAAAAGCGGTGAAATAGACTACAACGAATGCGTACAATGCCTAGAGTGCATCGTTATTTTAAATGATGAGGAGCAGTGCGTTGATAAACTCCTCACACGCAAAAAACAGAAAAAAGCCACTGTTAGCCAACGTATTCCTAGCGTGCAAATACACCAACCGTCTTAACCCGTAGCTTTCTAAGATGCTAGGGCAGATCAAAAAAAGGGCTCACCAGAGCCCTTTTAAACTTAATACGGAAAACACCATCGCTAGCGCTTAGCGATCACCCAAATAGCATGGACAATACCGGGGATGTATCCCAATAAGGTTAATAAGATATTCAACCAAAACGCACCACCGATACCCACCTGAAGAAAAACACCCAATGGCGGCAACAAAATAGCAATAAGCACTCGAATCAAATCCATGACATATACCTCTTTATGATTAAATCATTTAGTAAAGGTATAGCAGGAACTATGCCACAAATTAAGCCATTGATTTTTAAGCACTTAAATAAACCACTATGCAGTTCAGGATAAATTTTTTACACTGATTTTGCAGCTTTTACCGACTATTAAGGCACTTTATCGCTTTCATGTCGTCCACTCAATTACACCACTATTCAGGCAAAACGCCACCAGCAAAGGATACTCTCATGTATATCGCTATGAACCGCTTCCGAATTGCATTAGGCAAAGAGCAGGAATTCACAGACATTTGGAAAAACCGAGACAGCCATTTAAGCGAAGTGCCCGGCTTTAAGTCATTTCAATTGCTACGTGGCTCTACCGATGACGAATGCACCTTATTTGCTTCGCATTCTATTTGGGAATCAGAGCAAGCGTTTCGTGATTGGACACAATCAGAAGCTTTCAGAAAAGCACACGCGAATGCGAGTACGTCAAAAGGTATTTATTTAGGCCCCCCTAAGTTTGAGGGCTTTGAGCAAGTCTTATAAAGACTTGCTTATATTCGTTGGCTGACAAGCTATGCAGACAGACCTTATCAACACTTATTCATAGAAGCCTGCGCCATCCGCTATCACTGACGCAAAAAATAGAAACCCGTTAAGAGCTGCTCTTTAAAGTGCTAAAGTCCTCTTTGAGCAGCTCATGGTAGCGATCAATCATGCTTTGGGCGAGTTCGCTATTGCAACCATCTTGCTCAATAGCTGCTTTGGTTTTCTCGTTGATGGCTTTAGTAAGAACACCCAGCTCATCTCTCGCATCAGCTTCTGTCATTTCCGGGCGTACTTCACTCACTGTTTTAGCCGTCACATCAGTCACTGTTGCTATAGCGCTTTTATACGCGGCTTTTTCTGCCCCTTCATGTGCGTTGCACTCGGATGCAAAAGCTCCGGCAGTGGTGAGCACTTGATACAATTTAATGCTCATAGCTGCATCACGATTTTCTGCAGCATGAGCGCTAGAAAGAGGTAACAACAAGGGTACAAGGATACTTAAATACGATAGTTTCATAACTGACTCCTGTGAAACAGCTGCCCAAAGACAGCCTGACAAGACACAATCACACCGAAAAAGGATATTGGATAGGCTCATGATGCTGATAACCTTCCACTTCAAAATCATCCATTGTGACCCAAGTTTCAAGGTCTTCTAGAGATTTTATATCCGGATTAATGTGTAACTTCGGTGGATCAAACGGTTCACGTTGGAGCTGTACATCGCGCATCAGTTCAACTTGATCTTCGTAAATATGTGCATTCACAATATTGTGATAAGCCAAACCCGCTTTATGGCCGGTAATTTGCGCGATTAATGCTAATAGCGTGAATACTTGAATTTGATTAAACACCAAACCCAATGGCACATCACAACTGCGCTGATAGGAAGTTAAATGCAACGTATCATTTAATAAAGAGAAAGTGTGGGTATGCATACAAGGTCGCAAGCAGCCCATATGGAACTCACCCGGATTATAAAACGTCAGGATTTCCCCACGGTCATCTATACCTTGGCTTAGGTTATCAATCAGCTTTTTGAGCTGATCAATATGTCCACCATCAGGCTTAGACCAACGACGTCCCTGTACTCCGTAAACACGCCCCATATCGTCATCCCCTGTTCGATACGGATTGTTCAGCCATGCCTCATTAAGGTTTGCATTGGCATCCCATGTTTTAGTACCTAACAGACGGAAATCTGCTGCACTGTCATATCCACGCAAGTAACCAATTAGCTCTGCAATGGCTGATTTCCAAAACGTTTTACGGGTGGTCACCATAGGAAACTGGTTTTGGCCCACATCGTACGTCATGTTTGCATTGATCACGGTAAGACAACGCTTACCGGTCCGCTTATTTTCGATCCACTCGCCCTGATCAATTAACCGCTGACAAAGTGCTAAATATTGTTTCATATCGATGTCCGAACTGACTACGCCTGCTTAGGCTCAGTGTATACATTACGTTGGTATGCCCAAATGATAATAACGATACCAACCACAATCATTGGGAACGACAAAAGCTGCCCCTCTGTCAGCCAGCCAAATGCTAAATAGCCAATGTGCGCATCAGGCTCGCGGAAGAGCTCGACAAAACTGCGGAATAAGCCATACAGCAATAAAAACAGACCTGATGCCGCTGCTCGCGGTTTAGGCTTACTGGTATACCACCACAGCACCGCAAACATCACCAAGCCCTCTAAGGCTGCCTCATATAACTGAGAAGGATGGCGAGCTACATTATCGCCGGTGCGTGGGAAGATAACAGCCCAAGGTACATCAGCTGCGCGCCCCCATAACTCTCCGCCGATAAAGTTTCCGACACGCCCTGCACCTAAACCGATAGGCACCAGCGGAGCTACAAAATCACCAATGTCAAAAAAGGTCTTATGATAACGACGCGCAAACAACGCCAACACCACCAGCACCCCTAACAAGCCTCCATGGAAAGACATGCCTCCTTCCCATACAGCAAACAACCACAGCGGATTTGCAAGAAATTGATCAAAGTTATAGAACAATACATAACCAAAGCGACCACCGATAACAACACCCAGCGCACCCCAAAAAATAAGGTCTGATATTTGCTCTTCTGTCCACCCAGAGCCCGGCTGCTTGGCGCGCCACGAGCCTAACCCCCACGCAGCAGCAAAACCAATCAGGTACATCAAGCCATACCAGTGTATCTGTATAAATCCTAAATCCAGTGCAATAGGATCTATGTCATGCACCCACATAAAACGACATCCTTCTTCTTGCTGGTTACAGCAAATTAGCCAGTAAAAAGCGCATTGACACTATGAACAAAAACGCTGCGAATATTTTTTTCAGAAGATCACCCGGTAAGCTATGCGCCCACTTCGCTCCTAATTTAGCAAACAAGGAGCTACTAATGACAATCCCAGCAAAAGCCGGCAAATAAATATAGCCTAAGCTATAAGGTGCTACATTTTCATGATTCCACCCCGTGTAAATGTTAGTAACAGCGCCCATAACCGCGATGGGCAAACCGCACGCTGCTGACGTTGCAACGGCTTGTTGCATGGAGATTTTTTTCCAAGTAAGGAAGGGTACGGTAAGAGTGCCCCCGCCAATCCCAAAGATCGCGGCTCCCCAACCAATAAAACCACCCGCCCCTGCCAACGTTGGAGTAGTGAGCTCTGAATCTCGGCCTTTGGGGGTAAAACCAAAGGCCATTTGGCAAGCCACCAAGAAAGCAAAAACACCAATAATAATCTGCAAATGAGGCCCGCTCAGCAAATCCGCGGTAAAGGCGCCGAGTACCGCACCAATCGCAATCCCAACCCCCAACGGCTTGAACAAATCCCAGCGCACCGCTCCTCGGCTATGATGAGCCTTAATAGAACTCACCGAGGTAAAAATAATTGTCGCTAACGACGTCGCCACCGCCGCATGCGTCAATACGTCTGCAGACATACCCTGCGCGCTAAAACTAAACACCAACACAGGAACAATGAGTATCCCGCCGCCAATACCAAATAGACCCGCAACGATACCCGCCGCAGCCCCAAGCACTAAATACATCACTAAAGTTAAGAGCATTCACATTTGTCCATACAGGCGTAAATAAGTGCCATTTTACATTAACTTGCTCCATACGCGATGCTCTGTGCGTATAAATGCCTCATGTAAAATGAATTGATAATAAAGAGAAAAATAAGCGAGCGTTATGCAGGCAAATCAGGCTGACTCAGTTGGCCAAGCCCCATTCGTCGAATGGCTTCCGTTAAGAAAGATTGAATTTTATCAGCATCATCCATGCGCCGCACTTTATAGAATAACGTCCTTGCCTGTTCCAGCCGCACACCCCTAATGGCTGATTTAACTCGCGGCAGGTTCGTCGCGTTCATAGAGAGCACGTCATAGCCCATGGCCATCAATAACAAAGCACCCGCAGGTTCTGATGCCATTTCACCACAGATAGAGACTTGGATTGACTCTTTATGAGCTTCACGAGCAATATACTCTAAGGCTTTCAACACCGCCGGATGGTAGGACATATACAAACCGGCCACGCGCGGGTTGTTGCGATCAACGGCAAGCAAGTACTGAGCTAAGTCATTTGAACCAACAGAGATAAAATCCACACGTTTAGCAAACAATCGCACCTGATATACCGCTGCCGGAACTTCAATCATCACGCCAACTGGCGGACGCTTAATATCGTGCCCATCTTCTTGAAGCTCGCGAACAGCACGATCGAGCAACCGGTTAGACTCATCTACCTCGTACACACTCGTTACCATTGGCAACATGATACGCAAGTTATCCAAGCCCTCGCTGGCACGCAACATAGCGCGGATCTGAACAAGAAATATCTCCGGATGATCTAAGGTTACTCGGATACCTCGCCACCCTAAGAATGGGTTTTCCTCTTTAATTGGGAAGTACGGTAGCGACTTATCACCGCCAATATCTAACGTGCGCATCGTTACTGGGTGCGGAGCAAACGCTTCGAGTTGTTTGCGATAAATTTGAGTCTGTTCCATTTCACTAGGGAAGAAGTCACGCACCATGAAAGGAATTTCTGTTCGGTACAAACCGATCCCCTCTGCACCGCGCTCCAATGCTCTGGAAACATCGGCCGTCAACCCCGTGTTAACCCACAAGGGCATACGATGGCCATCTTTCGTAATGGCAGGTAGATCTCTTAAGGTTGCTAACTCGGCGGTGACCTCTGCTTGTTCTCGATGGATCTCACGGTAGATCCCCAGCAATTCTTCAGAAGGCTCTACGTACAAGCGCCCTGAGTAGCCATCCACAATCACGAGACGGCCATCTAAACGACGAAATGGCAGGTCGACGATTCCCATCACTGTTGGTATACCCATCGAGCGCGCTAAAATAGCCGCATGCGAATTGCCAGAGCCATGTACCGAAACAAGCCCGGCAAGCTTGTCGGTTGAAACTTCCCCTAATATGGTAGGCGAAAGCTCTTCCGCCACTAATATAGCGTTTTCTGGCAGCTCTATATCGCCAGGGTTACTAGCCTCTTGCAAGTAAGTGAGCACTCGCCTACCAAGATCCCGCACATCGGTTGCACGCTCGCGGAGGTAAGGGTCTTCCATCACAGCAAATTGCGCTGCATTCGTATTAATCACCTGACTCAATGCCCCTTGAGCCCAATTCCCTAAGCGGATAACCGTCACCACTTCGCCAGCAATCGCTGAGTCATCTAGCATGCGAAGGTACACATCAAACAGCGCCTTTTCGTCATGGCGTAACTTTTCCGCTAACCGTTCACTGACACCGCGAATATCATTACGTACACGCTCCAATGCGTTATAGAAAATCTGAATTTCTGCATCTATATCGGTAACCGTCTTATCGGGAACCGCATCAAGGTTAGCTAAAGATGCCATAACAACGACAGGACCAATAGCGACTCCCGCGCCGGCTGCTACACCGTCAAAGCGTCGATCAGCCATGCGTGTGGGTGCTCTTTCACGCTGATCCGCACTGCCGGTTGCATCAGCTACTGAGATGAGGCCTGCTAACTGAGCAGATACCGTCACCATGAAGGCTTCTTCGGATTCATCATAGCGACGCGTCGCTTGCTGCTGAACGACCAAGACCCCCAGCACGCGCCGCTGATGAATAATAGGGACACCTAAAAACGCGTGGTAACGTTCTTCACCTGTTTCGGGTAAATAACAGTAAGCCGCATGAGTCTCCGCATCCTCAAGATTAATAGGCTCTGCCCTACGCGCGACTAAACCTACAATCCCCTCAGATGAAGACAAGGAAGCACGCCCAATCGCATCAACATTAAGCCCTTGGGATGCTCGCAACACATATCGTTGTGTGGGGTGATCAAACAGATACACAGAACAAACATCTGTGTGTAAACCTCGCTGAATACTACGTACAATCATATCAAGCGCAGTCTCCACATTTTGTGCAGAACTCACTTCCTGTACGATTTTACGCAGTAATTCCAGCATTGCTGCTCCTTAATTTAAACGAATTTCGATCCTATCAACTACACTTCTCTCGACTCTAACGTACACAGCCTTGATAGTTTAGGCGATAATTCTTTCATCGCCTTACGGTAGACTTCTCTTTTAAATGAAACAACCTGCCCCAGAGGGTACCAATAACTAACCCAGCGCCATCCATCAAACTCCGGAGAGTCTGTTTCATCAATTATCACAGCATCATCTTGGCTTAACATACGAAGCAAGTACCATTTTTGCTTCTGTCCCACACAAATAGGGTGGGAGTGTTTCCGGATCATGCGCTTAGGCAACCGGTAACGTAACCAGCCACGCGTAACAGCCACAATTTCTACATCGTTAGCTGTGAGGCCTATCTCCTCTTTTAGTTCGCGGAACATTGCCTGTTCCGGGGTTTCATCGTCATTAATGCCACCCTGCGGAAACTGCCAGGCATCCTGTCCGATTCGTCGCGCCCAAAGCACCTGACCCAGAGAGTTAGCCAGAATGATACCTACATTCGGTCTGAACCCATCTGAATCTATCACAATAGTCATCCTAGAAAATTATTACCTTATTGTTCCACACTTCCATCAATCCGCAAATAGCTTGCCAACTTGTTATCACTAATGGGTAGAATAGGCGCTCTTGTTTAGCACTACATGGCATCAACTATTCTTAACGAGGAGCACACAAGGTGAGCTTGGCTATTTTTGATTTGGATAACACGCTATTACATGGCGATAGCGATCACGCATGGGGGGAATTCCTATGTGAGAAAGGCATTGTCGATAGTGAGCTATATCGCCAAGCGAACGACACGTTTTATCATCAGTATGTTGCTGGCACACTCAACATTTATGAGTTTTTAGAGTTCGCTCTTAAGCCGCTAAAAGAGCTACCACGGGATCAACTCAACCAACTGCATGAACAGTTTATGCGCGAAAAAGTTGAGCCAATGATTACTGAAAAAGCCGAAGCGCTGCTCAAACAGCACCGCGATAAAGGCGACTTTTTATTGATTATTACGGCAACCAACAAATTTGTGACAGGCCCTATTGCTGCACGCTTGGGTGTTGATGACATCATGGCCACAGACCCTGAAGAAATAAACGGGCAGTACACAGGCAAAGTGGCTGGCACTCCTTGTTTTCAAGGCGGTAAAGTAGAACGCTTAAACGAATGGCTTTCAACGCATGAGCACTCGCTGGCCGGAAGCTCGTTTTACAGTGATTCGCGTAACGACTTACCTTTACTGGAGGTAGTAGAGAATCCGGTAGCGGTCGATGCCGATGAAACATTAACGCAGATTGCTACCGAACGCGGCTGGCCGATAATAAGCTTGCGAGATTAAGGCCTTCAGCCAAGGGAATGAGCCAAACCGATAAACCCCGTCGCCAGACGGATTTATCGGCTGGCCGATGAATTATTTTTTGGGTCTAGGTGCGTAGGCAAATACATCTGAGTGCATATTTTTCTCGTCCAGCCCTTTTAGCTCACATGCATCTAGCAAGGCATAAACCATCGCCGGTGATCCACTGGTATAGACAATTGCGTTCTTAAGGGTATCAAAGTCTTGGCTAATAGCATCCGGCAGTAAGTCCGTACGCCCTGTCCAACCGCATTGGTCACCAGGCTCACTTACCACTGGGTGATATACCACATTGCTATGAGTGACAACCCATTCTAGTGGCAGCTCAGGCATGTACAAATCGGCTGCTATCCTCGCTCCCCAGTAAAAATGAATAGGGTTTTGCACTCCTTGCGCTAATAAATGCTCGATGATGCTTTTCATTTGCGAGAAGCCAGTACTGGCCGCCGCTAAAATGATCGGTGTTTCTCCGTCCATAGTGGCCGCGTTAACGAAGCAGTCCCCTTTAGGAATTTCTACATCAATCGTTTTCTCGGTTTGCAGCGTAGTGACGATTGCTTTTGAAAACTCGCTTGCATCGCGTATATGCAG
Source organism: Neptunomonas phycophila (assembly GCF_001922575.1). Lineage (NCBI taxonomy): Bacteria > Pseudomonadati > Pseudomonadota > Gammaproteobacteria > Oceanospirillales > Oceanospirillaceae > Neptunomonas > Neptunomonas phycophila. Next base: position 15,052 of record NZ_MRCI01000006.1, read on the forward strand.
CTCTAGCAAACGGCCGGCTTCGGGCGCGCTGCCAATAGAAAAAGCGGCTTTTCGCTCATCCGGCATCACAATTTCAAGGTATTGGCCGGCGAAATACTCTACCGCCTGCGATGCGGTAGGTGGCATACGTAAGGTGACTTTATAAACGTCGTAATTCAGGCCTTCAACCTGAACGATATCACATGTAAGGCGTTTCACTATTTGTTCTCCAGGGCGTTTTAACCCTTTGATATGTACCCATAGATCACTTAACGGGGTGGATGTACACGCTAACCCCATAACCACTGGCTGTTGATGATCCTGCATTTCATTATCCTGGTGAAGTCGTTTTTCAGGATAACGCTGTTGCACACTTCCTTTAAGCAAAGTGAACTCACAAATTTCGCAGACGCCATTCCGACAACTGCGAGGCATTCTATAGCCATGCGACTCTAGGGTTTCTAAAATGGTATCACCCGGCTCAACAACCAAGGCTTGCGCATGGTCATTAAGCCGAATCGTCAACGGAACTGGCTGACCGGCCATGTTACAGGATACCTAAACTATCCCAAATATCATCAACATGCTGTTTGACCGCTTCATCCATTTTGATTGGTTCCCCCCACTCTCGTGTAGTTTCACCCGGCCATTTATTGGTCGCATCCATCCCCATTTTAGAGCCTAAGCCTGATACGGGCGAGGCAAAGTCTAAGTAGTCAATGGGGGTGTTATCAATCAACAAGGTATCTCGCGAGGGATCCATACGCGTTGTAATCGCCCAAATGACATCATTCCAATCACGGGCATTAACATCGTCATCACACACAATAACAAACTTGGTGTACATAAACTGTCGCAAAAACGACCAAACCCCCATCATCACGCGCTTAGCATGCCCGGGGTATTGTTTCTTCATTGTCACAACCGCCATACGATAGGAACAACCTTCCGGCGGCAAATAAAAATCGACAATCTCTGGAAATTGTTTTTGAAGAATAGGCACAAACACTTCATTGAGTGCCACACCTAATATAGCAGGCTCATCTGGGGGGCGGCCGGTATAAGTACTGTGATAGATAGGGTTAGGGCGATGTGTAATACGCTCAACCGTAAACACGGGAAACTGATCAACTTCGTTGTAGTAGCCAGTATGATCCCCAAACGGCCCTTCATCTGCCATTTCATCAGGGTAAATATAGCCTTCCAAAATAAACTCAGCACTGGCCGGCACTTGCAAGTCACTTCCAATACAGGTGGTCAATTCCGTTTTTCCACCACGCAATAAACCCGCAAACGCATACTCAGATAAGGTATCCGGCACAGGCGTTACCGCACCGAGAATTGTTGCCGGATCAGCCCCTAGCGCAACAGCAACCGGGAAAGGCTCGCCTGGGTGCTTTTCTTTCCACTCTCTAAAATCGAGCGCCCCCCCGCGATGAGCCAGCCAACGCATGATCAGCTTGTTCTTGCCAATCAGCTGTTGGCGATAAATACCTAAGTTTTGGCGTGTCTTATTAGGGCCGCGAGTAATGACTAATGGCCAAGTAACCAACGGGCCCGCGTCGCCGGGCCAACAGGTTTGAATAGGAATAGTCCCTAAATCGACATCATCCCCTTCTATAACATGGCTTTGGCAAGGTGCATTCTTAATCACCTTAGGCCCCATATTCATTACTTGTTTGTATAAAGGGAGCTTATCCCAAGCATCGCGCATACCTTTTGGCGGCTCGGGCTCTTTTAGCATAGCGAGCAGCTTACCAACTTCTCGCAAAGCCGTGACACTACTCTCGCCCATACCTAGAGCTACTCGTTCGGGCGTTCCAAACAAATTAGCCAGTACGGGGTAATCATAACCCTTAGGGTTTTCAAACAAGAGAGCCGGACCTTCAGCACGGAGTGTGCGGTCGCAAATCTCAGTCATTTCTAGATTAGGGTCGATCTCTTGTGAGATACGCTTAAGCTCGCCACGTTCTTCGAGTACCGCAATAAAATCACGAAGATCTTTATATTTCAGCGTCGACATCGTTATCCTTATAAATTGGCAACTGTCAGGAATACTAGCGAGGTAGACAACCGCGCTCGTTCATCGACTCTATGTACGAACGAGTCGCTCCTACCGTGCAAAAAAACTAAAAAAAAGGGCAAGCCTCAGCTCACCCTTTTCATATTACACGACCTTTACTTTCGCTTCATGGAAAGGAAAAACTCGTCGTTTGTCTTAAAGTCTTTTAGCTTGTCGATCACGAACTCAGTTGCTGCTGAATCGTCCATAGAATCGAGCAACTTACGCAGAATCCACATACGCTGTAATTCGTCTTCGCTAGTTAGCAAGTCTTCACGGCGCGTGCCGGAACGACGAATATTGATAGCAGGGAACACACGGCGCTCTGCGATTTTACGATCCAAATGAACTTCTGAGTTACCCGTACCTTTAAATTCTTCAAAGATAACTTCGTCCATTTTAGAGCCGGTATCAACCAATGCCGTTGCAATAATGGTTAAGCTACCGCCTTCTTCGATGTTACGTGCCGCACCGAAGAAACGCTTAGGACGCTCCAAAGCATGCGCATCAACACCACCGGTTAGTACTTTACCGGATGACGGAATAACCGTGTTATAAGCACGAGCTAAACGCGTAATGGAGTCAAGCAGGATAACAACATCCTTTTTGTGCTCAGTTAAACGTTTCGCTTTTTCGATAACCATTTCGGCTACCTGTACGTGACGTGCTGGTGGCTCATCAAATGTAGAAGCGACCACTTCACCGCGAACGGTACGCTGCATGTCAGTAACTTCCTCAGGTCGCTCATCGATCAACAACACGATCATATGGCATTCTGGGTTGTTACGCGTAATGCTATTCGCGATGTTTTGCAGCATTAAGGTTTTACCCGCTTTGGGCGGAGATACGATCAGCGCACGCTGACCTTTACCCATCGGGGACACCAAATCCAATACACGAGCAGTAATATCTTCCGTACTGCCGTTACCTTGCTCCATGCGTAAGCGCTCTTGCGCAAACAACGGTGTCAGGTTTTCGAATAAGATTTTGTTTTTAGCGTTTTCCGGACGGTCATAGTTAATTTCATTAACTTTGAGCAGTGCGAAATAGCGTTCGCTATCTTTTGGTGGGCGAATTTTGCCCGCGATAGTATCGCCTGTACGCAAATTGAAACGACGGATTTGACTAGGAGATACATAAATATCATCCGGCCCGGCTAAGTAAGATGAGTCTGCTGAACGCAGGAATCCAAAGCCGTCCTGAAGTATCTCCAGAACACCATCACCATAAATATCTTCGCCACTTTTAGAGTGCTTTTTAAGAATTGCGAAAATAACATCTTGTTTTCTAGAACGAGCCAAGTTGTCGAGGCCCATTTCCTGAGCAATTTCTAGCAGCTCAGGTACGCTTTTTGTTTTTAATTGGGTAAGGTTCATATGCTTGTGATGAATTGCCAGAGTCGGCTGATATTGAAGGAAAAATAAGAGGAAAACTTACAGAATCAAGTGTGAAGAAAGACGCAATTAATGAAGCGGTCACGCTTGACGTTTTTAAATATAGAAGGTTGCACCACCGGTGTCTAGTAAAAAGGAGAATAAAATCGCTAAAAGACGATAATTTTCTCCTTTCTTCGCCAATCAGCTACAGATTCGCGTCAACAAAAGCAGCTAATTGTGATTTTGACAAGGCGCCAACCTTAGTTGCTTCAACGTTTCCGCCTTTAAACAACATCAGTGTTGGAATACCACGAATGCCAAATTTAGGTGGCGTGTCGCTGTTTTCATCAATATTGAGTTTGCAGATCTTTAGACGACCATCGTACTCTTTGGCAATCTCTTCCAGTACTGGCGCTATCATTTTGCATGGACCACACCATTCAGCCCAGTAATCAACCAGAACGGGAACTTCTGCTTTTAATACATCATCATCAAAAGACGCATCAGTAACATTTACGATATTTTCGCTCATCGAACCTCTCTCCAAACGCACCTGAGTTTCGTGCTTTATCTTCTTTGGGTATCGATAATACCACCGCTACCAAAAAAAAGTGAACCTATTAAAGGAATGTTGTTATCGACTGATTCTGTAACAGTGTTCTGGTAATCTAAATAAAAATAGCTTTTTGAGTAGAAGACCCATTGCATGGATAACAGTGATAACGCCACAACAATCACCGAAGACGGTGCTTTATTAGCCGCCATTGACCTCGGTTCTAATAGCTTTCATATGGTCGTTGCCAAGCTTTTTCAAGGCGAGCTAACAACCGTTGACGTCATGTCCGATAAAGTTCAGCTGGCCGCCGGTATGAATGGCGATAAAATGTTAGGTGAAGAGGCGATAGAACGCGGCCTCAACTGTTTGCGCCGTTTTGCTCAACGCATCAGTGCAATTCCTCGCAGTGCAATCAAAATAGTCGGCACGAACGCTCTACGCGAAGCTCACAACAGTTCAGCATTTGCCACTCAGGCTGAAAAAATCTTAGGAGTGCCGTTAGAGATCATTGCCGGACGAGAAGAAGCGCGCCTTATTTATTTGGGTGTTTCACATACATTGGCCGATGTAGCCGGTGCACGACTCGTGGTGGATATAGGTGGAGGCAGCACCGAGTTTATCATCGGTGAACGCTTTGAACCCCTTGAAACAGAAAGTTTAGATATGGGCTGCGTCAGTTTCACACAGCGTTTTTTTAACGACGGAAAGATGAACGCGACTAACTTTCGTCGAGCAGAATTCGCTGCCAAACAAGAGCTACTTTCTATCCGCGAGCGCTATCGCCAAGTAGGCTGGTCCAGTAGCGTGGGAGCCTCAGGCTCAATCAAAGCGATCCGTAACGCCTGCGTTGAGTGCGGGTTTACTGATAATGAAGAAATAACGCCCAAATCGTTGGCCAAACTTAAGGATAAATTCCTCTCGTTTGATACCGTTTCAGATCTAGACATACCCGGCATAAAACAAGAGCGTTTAGCGATTTTGCCTGCAGGTTTAGCCATTTTGACGGCACTTTTTGAATCGCTTGGTGTTAAGTCTATGGGCTTTTCGACCGGTGCTCTACGCGAAGGGTTGCTCTATGACATGGCGGGGCGCTTACAACATGAAGACGTACGCGAACGCTCAATATCGGCTTTGTGCCAACGTTATCACGTTGATTTAACGCACGCGCAACGTGTTGAACATACCGCTATGATTTTGTTAGCCCAAGTAAAAAGCGCTTGGGAGCTCGACTCGCCTGAGTATCATGATTTACTGGCATGGGCTGCGCGCACCCACGAAGCTGGGCTGACCATTGCCCACAGCCAATTCCATAAGCACAGCGCCTACCTTGTACAGCACTCTGATTTGGCGGGCTTTACGAGTTCAGAGCAACAGTTATTAGGTTTTCTTGTGCGCGCTCATCGCCGTAAATTCCCTAAAGATGAGTACAAGCTACTGCCTGATAATCGCCAAGAAGCCATGAAGCGACTTTGCGTATTACTACGCCTTGGAGTGATTCTAAATCGCAGCCGTGACGATGTTCGCCTACCCGCGCTGAGCTTACAAGTTGATGATAAAGACATGCAGCTCACCTTCCCTGAAGGCTGGTTCCCGCAGCACCCCTTAACGGAAGCAGATCTTGAGCAAGAGCAAGATTACCTCAAGCATATTGATATCAATTTATCAGTAAGCTAGTACTCGCTTACCGCACAAGCATTATTTTATATTGATCTACAAACAAAAACGCCCCTGAATCATCAGAGGCGTTTTTACTTAACCAGCGAAGCTTATTGTTGAGGACCTGCCGCAACAATCTCTTCTGCAACACCGCTAAACTTGGTGAAGTTATCCACAAACTGGCTAATCAACTTACCAGCCGCATCGTCATAAGCCGCTTTGTCAGCCCACGTATCACGAGGATTTAGCAAGTTTGATTCGACACCCGGCACTGCCAACGGTACGTCAAGGTTAATACCGTCTAAGTGCTGAGTCTCAACACCTTCTAATGCGCCGCTTTGGATCGCTGCAATGATACCGCGCGTTGTAGGAATGCTGAAACGCGAACCTGTACCATAAGAACCACCAGTCCAACCGGTGTTAACCAGATAAACTTGTGATCCAAACTCTTCAATACGCTTAATTAATAACTCAGCGTACTCACGCGCTGGGCGCGCAAAGAATGGAGCACCAAAGCAAGTAGAGAAGGTAGATTTAATACCACCACCAGAACCCATTTCGGTTGAGCCGACTAACGCCGTGTAACCAGACAAGAAATGATAAGCCGCCGCTTCTTTTGATAAGATAGAAACCGGTGGTAACACACCTGTTAAGTCACATGTTAGGAATACGATGCCTTTCGGCTCACCACCCATGTTAGTCTCTGAACGTTTTTCAACGTGCTCTAACGGGTAAGCACAACGACCATTTTCTGTCAGTGTTGTATCGTCATAATCAGCCGTACGGTTTTCATCCAGCGTGACGTTTTCAACAATTGAACCAAAACGAATCGCATCCCAAATGATAGGCTCGTTTTTCTTACTGAGGTTAATGGTTTTAGCGTAGCAACCACCTTCCAAGTTGAAGACAACACCTTTGCCCCAGCCGTGCTCATCATCACCAATAAGGTAACGATCAGGGTCAGCGGACAGTGTAGTTTTACCTGTTCCGGACAAACCAAAGAACAATGTTGTGCTGTTATCTTCACCAATGTTGGCAGAGCAGTGCATTGGAAGTACGTCTTTTTCTGGCAAAAGGAAGTTCTGTACAGAGAACATCGCTTTTTTCATTTCACCAGCATAACGCATACCCGCGATCAGGACTTTGCGTTTAGCAAAGTTGAGGATGACACAGCCATCACTCTTAGTACCATCACGCTCAGGCACACATTCAAAGCCAGCAGCGTTAATAATCTGCCATTCTTCCTTGGACTTAGTGTTGTATTCAGCGGGACGGATAAACAAATTGATACCGAACAAATTTTGCCACGCTGTTTCGGTCGCCATGCGAACCGGCAGGTAGTGGCTTGGGTCAGCACCAACATGTACGTTGGAGACAAAGTGCTCTTTACCAGCTAGATACTCTTCAACACGACTCCACAGCGCATCGAATTTTTCTGAATCGAAGGGACGGTTAATATTACCCCAGTCGATCGCATCAGCAGTGCTTGGCTCTTCAACGATGAAACGGTCCATCGGAGAACGGCCTGTACGCTTGCCGGTAGTGACAACCAGAGCGCCGGTATCTGCTAACGTGCCTTCGCCTCTATTGATTGCATGTTCAATCAACTCAGCACGTGTCAGATTTAAGTGAACGGTATTCTCAGTTTCTTTGGTCATTACTGGATTCCCTTGGCTCGCGCCAAAAACGTTACCTGAAAAGCAAAAATCCCCTGAGTCTGCCTAAGGCAGTTATTATAGTATTGTGGGGGGCGGTGATATTATCACAAAAACTCGTGCCAAGTTCTATGAGCAAAACGACGAATACACCGCATGCTCTTGTTCTCAGCCTAATTTAGTGAACTTGATCTGATTTGGGCACATGTGCGGAATCGCTAAACATGGCTTTAATGTCCGTTTCATCAAAACGATAGTGGGCATTACAAAACTGACAGCCAACCTCGATAACTCCTTGTTCGGCAATCATTTCTGAGAGCTCTTCTTGGGTCATAAACTGTAAAGCATTGGCGCTACGCTCACGTGAGCAGTCACACTTAAATACGACAGGATCAGGATCAAAGAGACGGCAGTTTTCTTCATGGAATAGGCGGTACAGCAGCGTTTCGTTATCTAACTCAAGCAGCTCTTCAGATTTGAGCGTCGCCCCAATATGCGAAATATGCTCCCAGTCATTCTCTTTTGTTCCTACGGCTGGCATCACCTGCAGCAAAAAGCCGGCGGCGCGTTGATCATCAGCCGCTAGGTGAATTTGTGTAGGCAATTGTTCAGACTGTAAAAAGTAATCTGTTAAGCAATCCGACAAGGTATCTTTTTCCAGCGGTACAATACCCTGATAGCGCTGTCCTGATTCTGGCTCTACAGTGATGACTAAATGTCCAGCATCGCCGATTAAATCAATAATATTAGCGCTATCATCCACCTCACCCTCATAACGAGCAATGGCACGGCATTCGCGATTCTGGTTAATTTCGGCCATCAATGCGCGAACCCGGCCACTCCCTTGGGCTTGCAATAAAAGACGGCCTTCAAATTTGAGAGTCGTACTTAATAAGGAAACAGCGGCTAGCATTTCACCTAGTGCTTGGCGAATAGCCATCGGATACTCATGCAATGCTAAGATATCTTGGTAAGTCTCTTCTATACCTACCACCACGCCACGAATGTCGAGGTTATCAAATAAAATACGTTGGATTTGATCAGGATTACTCATGGCTTATTCTCTCGCTGACACCGGTTTGCGCTTATTAGGCTAACCAGCGGCTTTTTAGATATCATTGACGGCCGCATTTTATCACAGAGTTTCGCAATCATCCGCGCTGAAGCTCTTTAACTTCAAGTAACTGACGACGGCTGCGTTTATCGGGTCGGTGGCCAGGATTCAAGGAAGCGCCACCCATGGCTTTACGCTCTAAAGCACGCTTCTCTCGACGCTCTATGCTGTCAGCCGTTTCTTCGTATAACAGCTGAGCTTCTGGCGCTCCGCGACGCTGCCCCGATAACGCTTTAATCACGATGATGCGTTCATCCATACCTTGACGAACCTGCAAGGTAGCCCCCACTTCAACCACTTTGCTGCATTTAGCGCGCTGGCCTTCGTAATGGACTTTGCCACCTTCAATCATCTGTTTAGCTATCGCCCGCGTTTTATAAAAGCGCGCGGCCCAGAGCCATTTATCCAAACGTATTTTTTCTTGATCAGACATCGCGGTTGACTCCTTTAGGAATAATTTCACTAAACTCATCGAGGATCATAAACTCGTTATTTGGCTTTTCCTCACCTTGGCTATCGGGCTTTAAGATGGAAAGTAAATAGCGGATGCCGTAGCGCTGCGCAGAACGTAGCACGGGCAAACTGTCATCTATAAATAACGTACGCTGCGGATCAAACGGCTCGATATCCTGCAGGCAATCCCAAAATTCGGCCTTTTCTTTAGGCTGCTGAAAATCGTGTGAGCTAATGATCCGGTCCACTCGATCTCCCAGATCGGTATGCTCTAACTTAAGATCCAAACTACCTCGATGGGCATTGGTAATAATGACCGAGCGCATGCCCGCGTTCTGCACCGCGGCTAAAAAGTCCTGAACGTGCGGCCGAAAGCTAATGCGGTCCGTTATTTCTCGTTTGAGTGCAACAATATCGACTTGTAGCTCTTGAGACCAATAGTCCAAGCAATACCAATTCAGCGTCCCGTGCTCTTGCATAATGCGTTGATGGAGCCAAGTACGTACTTCAACAGGATCCAATTGATGCAGCTCGGCATAGCGTAACGGCAGGTGTTCTAACCAAAAATGTGAGTCAAAGTGAAGGTCGAGTAATGTGCCGTCCATATCCAACAGCACTGTATCAATACTAGACCAATCCAACATAGCAGGTACAATCAAGAGGCTACCCTTTCTTAATCATTAGGATGTGACAACAGTATGCCCGTGAAGCCCGATCTTTTGAAGGTAACTCCCACCGCAAAGAGCCGATTGTTTCAGGTTGAGGAGCTAGAGTTACGATTCAGCAATGGTGTTGAACGTACGTATGAGCGTCTGGCCTCGCGAGGTAATGGTGCTGTGATGATTGTTGCCATCGATGATGACGACAACGCCATTCTTATCCGCGAATATGCTGGCGGTATTAACGATTACGTACTGACGCTTCCTAAAGGGTTGATAGACCCTGGCGAAGATGCGCCAACGGCAGCCAACCGTGAGCTAAAAGAAGAAGCAGGGTTTGGCGCCAATAGCATTTCTATATTACGTGAAATGACAACCGCACCGAATTACATGGGCCATAAGATCACAGCTCTGATAGCGCAAGACTTATATCCGTGTAAATTAGAGGGCGACGAGCCTGAACCTTTAGAAGTGATACGCTGGCCTCTGCGTGATTTAGATACCTTGATTTATCGCGAGGATTTTTCAGAAGGCCGCTCTATTGCTGCACTATTGATGGTTAAACAAAAGCTGGGGTTGTAGACAGCAATCCTAGCGGCATTCCTAATCCAAGTTTAAGTATCAATGGATAAGGTCGCTAAGACCGGATTATGATCAGAGATGGCCACGTCAATGGCGCTGGCCTGCTCTACCCGAAGACCGCGATAAAATACGTAATCTAACGGGTGAGATAAAAAGCATTTTATATGCTGTTTATCAGTAAACTCGACTTCGCGTAACCCTAAACGTGTCATGAGTGCTCGCAAGTGGTTAATGCGCTTTAGGTTCCATGTATTAAAGTCCCCCGCTATGATCAACGGCCCTTTATGATGAGCAATCAACTGGCTAATACTGGCCATCTCTTCATAAAAGTATTGGTTAAAGACAAAATTAATAGCATGAACATTGACCACTAGCAGGTCACCCCCGCCTTCCACTGGATGATGAGTCACCAGTGCACTTTTGTGCGTCGCTAACATTAGCTCTTGGCGCTGAGAAATAAACGGCGTACTTTGATCACATCGCACATTAAACGCGCTCATAACACCAAACAACTCTTTACGCGTTTGGATATTAGGCGACATCGACCACGAGTAACCATGCAGGTCAAACTCTTCTTTTTGAAATGTCCGCGCCTCTTGCAGTAACACTAGGTTTATGGGCGTTTGCTCCAGCAAGCCGCCTATCACTGAGCGAAATACCGGTTTACCACTAAGTTTAGCGACATTCCAACTCAGTAACGTTAACCGCGTTGGGCACAGGTCATTTTGGTGCCTCAGTCGCGTATATTGGTCAGATGTTGGCGGTCTTGGCTTTAACATCAGCAATCACTAGAGTTGCGGCGCTAAGATGCGCATAAAGTTTTCCATTACACGTCGGACTCTACTTTTAGAGCGCGGTTCACTCACCGACATAGCAAGCAAACCTTGCATCCAGGTTTCAATCTCGCCCAGCACACGCTCAGAAGCAACAAAGGTTGCTACCTCATAGTTCAGAAATAAACTGCGATTATCTAAGTTAACGCTCCCCAGCATAGCGCCTTGATCAAACAACACGGCTTTGGCGTGCAACATGGTGCCTTTATATAAATGAATAGCGATTCCGTGCTCTTCTAATTCGCGCATAAAAGAGCTGCGCGCCAAATCGGCTATCGTATGATTCGAGTTCTTGGGGGTAATGAGTTTGACATCTACGCCTCGGTTATGAGCAATCATTAACGCCCGCGTGAGCGCCTCATCAGGCACGAAATAAGGTGTAACAATCCAAATGCGCTGCACCGCTGAATAAATAGCATTGAGCAAGGATTCGTACAGCACATCGCCTTTTAAATCCGGCCCAGATGGTGCAACTTGCACGCGCGTATCGCACTGCGAGCCAGCATGGCTGTGCATGCATAGGGTTTTAATAGCCTCGCGCTCTGGCAAAGTCAGTTTTTCATGCGTGGCGTAGCGCCAATCAGACGCAAAAATTTTAGAGTAATCCCGTACCGATTCGCCTTCTACCCGAAATAACACATCCTGCCACCGTTTGGGATCAGCCTGCGGGCCAAAATACTCACGTGATAGATTCATTCCGCCACTGAGTACACGGCAATGATCGAATAAAAAAATCTTACGGTGGTTTCGCAGATTAATGTAATTTCGAAACGGCATTTTTAATACCGGCATAAAAAACGCAACTTGGGCACCCGCTTCGCGCAAGGCTTTAAATCGATGCTGCATAAAATAAGCACCAAGCGAACCTAACGAATCAATTAGCAACCGCACCTCAACGCCGGCTTTGGCACGCTCAGCGAGGCGATTAATCACCTCATGCGTTACTGCATCAAATTTAAAGACATATGTGCTCATGCAGATTGTATGCTCAGCCTGGCTGATAGACTCTAATAATGCCGAGTTTGCCTGCGTGGCATCCGTAAACAAATCGAATTGCTGTCTAGGTAAGTCATGCCCTTGCCCCACCAGCAGACCGTTAAGCAGGCTCTTTTCGGTATTGTTATCCGCCAGTGCCTGTAAACTATAGTTCTCTTTTTTATATTTTGGCTTTCGCTTACGACTGCCAAATATGAAATATAAAAATACCGCAACATATGGCATCAGCAACATTAACAGTAGCCAAGAAATCATGTTTACAGGGCTACGGCGCTGATAAATCATATGAAACACGGTTATAAAGATCAGTAACTCACCTGTGATCAATATAAGGTGATACAAATAAAACGATGTCAATTCTTCCAACATAGGCCCTCTATCTAGCACTCCCACAGCTTGTGTTGCGCATCGCACACCTTATTCACAAACTTAGACAAGCGCAATGCATCCACTCTACAGTAAAAAACGCAGACGCTGAGATGAGCTTTGATGGGAACTACCTGTTATCGCGCTTAACGCTTTCCTTGAGAAAACCCAGAAGAAACAATAATTCTTTGAGGGCAATGGTACGAATAGACAGCAGAGCACAACCATGGCTGCGTCTGCTTTATGATAAACGTTATATTAGGACTCAGCGGCACACGACGCAGACCCTAAGCGGACATCGCGAGCAACCTGTTTTTGCATCAACGTATCTGAAATTGCGTTATCCATAATCGATTGCATTTCGATATCACTGTAACGCTTGTGCATGTACTTGGATAGGCACTCGCACTGTTGTGCAGATGCCGATCCAGACGCCATGCACCCATCAATAAAGGGCTGGTAAGTTTTAGAAGTTAAGTACTGTGACTTCACCACATAAATCGCCAACATGACGACCGCGATCCAGACGAGAATTTTGCTCATTCTTATTCTTCTTATGCAAGGCACTATTGATGACTCACCAAAGCGCGGAACTAATTAAGGCAATTTGCAGACTCATTGTATGAGCGAAGTGACGAAATAACAGGCCACTTTAGTCGCACAGCATAAGATCCATTAATCACACACAATTTGTGTCATGAAAAGCAGTTTCAAGGGTGCTATCATCGGGGAACTAAAAAAGTTGGGTTACCACCCAATACATAATGGCACTAAACGTGTAGACAAGAAGGTGAACAAAAATGAGCTTTGAATTACCACAACTGCCTTACGCAATGGACGCATTGGAACCACACATTTCTAAAGAAACGTTGGAATTCCATTACGGTAAACACCACAAAACTTATGTTGATAAACTAAACGGTCTAGTACCGGGTTCAGAGTACGAAGGCAAATCTCTGGAAGATATCATCAAGTCTGCACCCGCTGGCGGCGTATTCAACAACGCAGCGCAAGTATGGAACCACACGTTCTATTGGAACTGCCTATCTCCAAACGGTGGCGGTGAGCCAACAGGCGCTATCGCAGACGCTATCAAATCTAAATGGGGTTCTTTCGAAGAGTTCCAAAAAGAATTTAACGATAAAGCTGTTAACAACTTCGGCTCTAGCTGGACGTGGTTAGTTAAAAATGACGACTTCTCTTTAGAAATCGTTAACACAAGCAACGCAGGCAACCCAATGACAAGCGGCCAACGCCCTGTTATGACTTGCGACTTGTGGGAGCACGCTTACTACATCGATTACCGTAACGTTCGCCCTAACTACTTAGGCGGCTTCTGGTCATTAGTAAACTGGGACTTCATCAACGAAAGCTTCGCGGTTTAATACACATCACAAAGCACCCTAGCTTGGGTGCTTTTTTTTCGTCATGTCAAAAGGATAGGACAATGCCCTCCATACCAAACACCGTTAACGACGTAACTATTAACTTCTCAGCGCAAGCTAACAATTCAGTCGATCAGCGTATTGTCGATGCCCTGAATGAAATTATCACCAGCGAGCTAGTCGAGGATCATTCGTTAACATCTTTGTACGTATCTTCTGCAAACGACCAGCACTCACTCCCTAGTCGCCATGTTCAAGGGCAAGGTAAAGCGATCGATATTTCGAGAGTAAACGGGAAAAAAATCGTCCTTTATTACAACTCAGATGACGATGTAAAAGCCGTAGTTGATGCTTTACAAGCTAACTTTGAAAACTACCAACATCGCCGAGAAAACTTTGGTCCATCATTAAAACACAAGCTTGGTAGTAGCTTTCCAGTAAGCGGCCATAACGATCACATCCATCTATCTGTCAACTAAGGGCTAAACTACCCATGAAAACGATAGGACTCACTTTACTTTTGCTGCTGACAGGCTGCTCAGCCATTCAAGACGTCCCTTATGTAAAAGAGACATTGGCTTACGGCGAGTTTACTGAACTAAACAGCTTAGACACAGCCGTTGAGAAAAACCTCATGCTAAGGCTCTATAAAGTACCGTCGCATGATCACAGTTGTGGCATTGAAACAGAGCAGGCATGTAATTATGTTTATACGCTAAGCGTTTCAACTTTTGACGAGCATCCCGAAGTAAATACCTACTCACTAGGTACGGGTTATATTTCGGATATTGCTTGGCTCAATGAAGACGCTGTTGATACTGTAAAACTTCAATACACAATGAAGTCTTACAGTGACTCAGCAACTCCGCCGACGGAGCAACGGGTTGAACAACATGTCATTAGCGTAACGCCCAAAACGTTAATTCAATTACGTTAGTGCTACTGGCAGCCTTTTTATGTAAGAGTTTCTTTACCCATAAAGAAACTCTTATTGGCTTACTAAACTAACCCTGCCAATTCAGCCAACAATTCGTAAGATTTCTGCCGCGCTGTTTGATCATATACTGCCGTATTCACGATCAATTCGTCTGCTTGCGTTTTATTAATAAACTCATCTAACTGCTGCTTTGCGGTTTCTGGTGAGCCGACAACTGACGCGCCTAAAAAGTCATGTACCGAGTGCTTTTCGTGCGGTAGCCAAAGGTGGTCCATCGAGTCGACCGGAGGTTGCATTTTACCCAGGTCATTCCTAAATAAGCGCAACACATGTTGCTGCTGGCTGGTAAAGAGTCGCTTGGCTTCTGCATCGGTCTCCGCAATAACGACATTCATCCCCACCATGGCATGTGGTTTTTCCAGATACGCAGATGGAGTAAACGCTGATCGATAAATGCCCAGAGCTTGCATCATGTAACCCGGAGCAAACTGCCCAGCAAAGGCATACGGCAAACCGAGCTGTCCGGCCAGTTGCGCGCTAAAACCACTGGAGCCTAGCAACCAAATGGGAATATCCAGACCGGCTCCTGGTACAGCGGTTACGTCGCTCTCGTTAAAGAAATAACGTTGCAGCTCTTCTAAACGCTCAGGAAAATCATCGCCGTTGGAGCCTGTTTGGCGGCGCAGTGCACGCATTGTTTTACCATCGCTACCGGGTGCACGACCTAAGCCAAGATCAATCCGACCGGGGTAAAGTGACTCTAACGTGCCAAATTGTTCAGCGATGACTAGCGGCGCATGGTTAGGCAACATGATACCGCCTGCGCCTACACGGATATTTTGCGTTCCTGCCGCTAAATGGCTAATCAAAATGGACGTCGCGGAGCTGGCGATACCCGGCATGTTGTGGTGCTCGGCTACCCAATAGCGTGTGTAGCCTAAGTTATCCACATGTTGTGCTAGCGCTAAGCTGTTGTTGAAGGAGTCAGCCGCTACTTGCCCTTCAAGAATGGGTGCTAGATCCAAAACAGAGAGCGGTGTGTTAGATACTGTTTTAGGGGGATGCGTTGCATCAGCCATGATAAGTTCAGCCTAATCTTTAAGTATGTAGGCTTAGTATGGTGGCGATCAGAAGCGGTTTAAATGCTCGTAGGCTGCAACGCAGTGTTGCAGCCTCGGGCGACTAATCATCTTATTTATCAGTACTGGGTTCTTGCGCGATGGGGTTACGCAGTAGGCCCACACCACTGATCTCCACCTCGACAATATCGCCGGGCTTCATGTATAAGCGCGGTTTACGCACAACGCCAACACCACCGGGCGTACCAGTTACAATGACATCTCCAGGTACTAAGGTACAAAAAGTGGAGATATACGAGATAAGCGCGGGTATATCAAAAATGAAATCAGAGAACGCAGAATGTTGTACTTGCTCCCCATTTAAGCGCGTTGTAACAGTTTGGTTGGGCAAATCCGCATCATTGATCTCGTCGCGAGTGACCATCCACGGCCCAAAAGCACCGGTATTATCGAAATTTTTACCAGCCGTAAATTGGCGCGTATGCATCTGCCAATCTCGAATACTCGCATCGTTATAACAGCTATAACCTGCGACATGATCAAACGCGTCCTTTTCCGCAATATGGCGACCGCCCTTGCCAATAATAACGGCCAGCTCGCCTTCAAAATCAAGCTTTTCAGAAACAGTTGGGCGGATGATCGGCTGGCCTGAAGCGACCTGCGTTGAACTGAAGCGAGTAAAGAGCACCGGGTGCTCCATTTCTGGCATACCTGTTTCTAACCGATGACTTTCGTAATTGAGACCCACACACAAAATTTTCTCGGGGTTGGGGATCACGGGCAATAAATCAACGGCGGCTAATGGATAACTAGGGACACTAGTTAGCACATCCGGCACGTCAAATGGATCGGCTAGAAACTGCCGAAGGTCATTAATTTCTGGATCTACGCCACCTAGATCATAAACATTTTGATCGACCACGGCACCAAAAGTCGCGCGGCCATCGATAGAAAAAGAAGTCAGTTTCATGTGATATCCTTAAAGAGATAAATCGAGCTGGGCGCTCTAGCAGAGCAGGGCACCCAGCTTATTGCGGCTGGCCATGAACGGCATCCATTAATGTTTGATGCGTGGTTTCCCACTGACGCAATGCTTGCAGAACATCTTGCCGCTCCATTCTAAGCCAAAACAATGCTTGGTAATGCTCGTGTGTTTGTAGTGCATCGCGCGCAGCATGCTCTGCGCTATTAACGCGCAAGGGTCGCCGATGTAAAAAGCGCGTTTGTTCTTTTGCTATGAGTCGCTCTAGCTCATCCACTCGCCGTTCCAGCTTATAACGCTCTGTTGCTGGCTGGTAGCCGCTCATAAAGCTGGCTTCGTCAGTGGCAGGAGTATGGCATGTTCCTTTGTACTGGCCGCCATGTAATCCAAAATAGTAGCCCTTCGATTGCGTACAGAATTGCTGCAAGCCTTGTTGATAGCCTTGCTCATATTGCGTTTTATCTGGCACAACGCTCACATCCGCACAAGAGCGATAGTACTTTTCAAGACGGGTCGCTGATACACGCCCTTGCTCTGCATCGAGCTGACCAACAGTAGACCAGTCGGCTTGCAGACATTCTTTATCACTCATGGCGCTGCATGCACTTAACACACTAACCATCATAATGAGCTGCAAGCAACGCCATATATTCATCGTCTTAATCCGCCAGCATCACAGAAGACAATGTAGGCCATACCTGCTCTAACACAATCGGTTGTGCTTCGGCTGTCGGGTGTAAACCATCGCTTTGCATCAGCTCAGGTTTTAATGCGACATCTTCTAGTAAAAAAGGGACGCGAGCTAACTTATACTCTTGAGCTAAACTTTCATAAAGCCCAAAGAAGCGACGCGTGTAACGTGGGCCGTAATTAGGCGGCAGCTGGATCCCTACAATAATTGGCTCCGCACCCGCCTCTTGGGACTGGTCGATAAGCGCACGTAAATTTTGTTCTATACGGGGAATGGGCGTGGCACGTAATCCGTCATTTGCGCCCAGCTCAAGAACTATCCAATTGGGCTGATGTCTATTAAGTAATTCGGGTAGACGGGTTAGTCCTCCTTGGGTGGTTTCGCCACTAATGCTCGCGTTAACGACTTTAATATCAGACCCTTGCTCAACTAAACGATTTTGAAGCAAGGCAACCCAGCCCTCTTCCGGTTTTAAGCGGTAAGCGGCCGATAAGCTATCACCTAATACCAAGAGTGTTTGAGCCGATGCATTATTCCATGCCAACATGGGAATGAGCGCTAAAGACAACATAACGAGACGGAAATACGACATGCCAGAGACTGCTCCTATTGCTATTAACGCCAACCATCTCGCAAAAACCTTCAAGACTCAAGCGGGAGAGCTAACTCTCTTTAACAACTTATCACTGCAAGTACAGCAAGGTGAAAGCATTGCTATTATTGGCCAATCCGGTGCGGGCAAGTCGACATTATTAAGTTTACTCGCGGGTTTGGACACACCAACCAGCGGAAATGTTCAGTTATCAGGCGTTGACCTAAGTACATTAGAAGATAGCGAACGGGCCGCATGGCGAGCTCAGCACTTGGGCTTTATTTTCCAATCATTTCATTTGCTCCCAGAACTCAATGCCACTGAGAACGTGCAACTTCCTTTAGATATCCGAGGCGATAAACTAGCGAGCAACAAAGCCATGAGCTTATTGGATCAGGTTGGTTTAAGCCACCGACATGATCATTATCCGGCACAGCTCTCCGGTGGTGAACAGCAACGTGTGGCGATAGCTCGCGCCTTTGTCACATCGCCCACTATCTTATTTGCCGACGAGCCAACGGGAAATCTAGACGCCGAAACCGGCGAGAAGATTATCCAACAACTGTTCGACTTAAACGCAAGAAAGTCCACTACGCTGGTACTGATTACACATGACGATCATTTAGCTTCGCGTTGCGATCGGCAATTCCGACTCTCGAATGGTCAACTGGTTGATGTTAGCCGAGCCCAACCGGATCTGTTGGCGGAGGCCTCGCCACTATGATTGCTCGCCTTGCATATAAACAGTCTAAAGCTCAATGGCGGCGCTCCGACTGGCGTGCGTTATTAGTGTCTCTTTTTCTAATGACAAGCTTGATTACCCTTTTGAGTTTAACGGGAGACCGACTGCAAAATAGCTTGGTTTTACGCAGTGCCGAAGTCCTTGGCGCGGATATGATCATTAGTAGCAGCCGTCCACTGGACGATGAATTGCGCAAAACAGTCGCTGACAGTGGACTTGCCTCTACTGAAGTCACCCAGTTTTCTACGGTAGTCGAAGCTGGCGACGCTATTTTACTCAGCTCGATCAGAGCCGTATCACCGCCGTACCCCATGCGCGGAGAAATAGTCACCCAACCACCCTTGCCCTCATCCGCCACAGCGAATGAAAGACTACCTTCCCCAGGGAATGTTTGGGTTGAGCAATCTGTTTTAGACCGACTGGGCGTTAACGTGGGCGATACGATTAACATCGGCTATGCTCCGCTGGTGATTGATCGGCTCATCATGAGCAGTCCCGACCGAGGCAGCGGATTTCGTAGCTTTAATCCGCAGGTAATTATGCGCAGTGAGGACTTAGCCGCCACTCAGGTTATCTCACCTGGCAGCCGAGTGCGTTACCGCCTGTTATTAGCCGGTGATACTGAAGCGGTTGCTAATTTGGACGCGGCACTCAAGCCCACCCTTAAAACATGGCAACGAGCCTTTACCGCCCAAGGAGACCAGCCGGTTAGCCGCAATGCCATTGGTAACGCTGGCCAGTACCTCAAGCTTAGTGCCTTATTCGCGCTGTTATTAGGCGGCTTTTCTATTTTCTTAAGCTTGCGTCGTTTTAGTGCTGACCAGCAACACAGAACCGCCCTTCTCTTGAGCTTGGGGCTCTCTCGTCAACAGCTCATGCAACTGTTTGGTTTGCAGCTCTTTAGTGGATGGCTAATTGCGGCTATTCCTGGGATGCTGCTAGGTTTGGGTTTGCATTATGGTGTGATGAACTTGCTCAGTGGCCTTCTACCGCAGCCACTACCTAGCTTGAGCATGCTCATGTTACTCAGCAGCCCCTTATTGGCGGCCGCCATATTACTGGTACTCGGTTTGCCAACCTTACTCCCCCTCAGCCAAATATCGGTAATGACTCTGCTTCGCCAAGACAGCGCGAACAACACCCATACGCCTAAATGGGTACAGTTAGTCACGCCATTACTATTATTTGGATTAATGTCCTTATTTGTTGAATCGCTGATCTTAGCCGCGTTAATGACCGCAGGGTTACTGCTGATTGGCTGGTTGTCTGGCTACGCCGTCCAGTGGTTAATCCAACAATTCAACCAACGCTTAAAACATCGGATCAGGCTCTTCCCGTTACTTACATTGCGTATACGACAACAACGCCATTGGCATCGTTTGCAAGGTGGCGTTTTAACCTTGCTATTGACCTTAATGTCCGTGCTATTTTTTGCCCGCCAAGACCTGCTTAATGACTGGGAACAACAGCTACCCGCTGATACGCCTAACAACTTCGTTATTAATATTCAGCCTTGGGAACGAGATCAAATTGATACTTGGCTAAATGAGCATGACGTGAGCGCGACCCTGTACCCAATGATACGTGGTCGCGTCACGACCATTAACGGCGTGTTACCGGAGGAAATCCTCACACCAGAACAACAGAATCACAACACACTCAACCGAGAGCTTAATCTGACATGGGGCACCGGCATACCAGCGCACAACACACTGGAAGCAGGTGAATGGAGCAGCGATAACAATGCCATATCTATCGAAAAATCGATGGCCGATGAGCTAGGTTTAGTGCTTGGAGACGAGCTTGGTTTTCAAGTAGGCAGCGATACCTTTACCGGCACTATTACCAGTGTTCGCGGTGTCGAGTGGACGTCATTTCAGCCTAACTTTTATGTGGTCTTTTCTCCTGGAGTTATCAACGATTTACCCGCAACCTACATCACGAGTTTTAGGCTAACACCGGAACAAAAACCGTATTCAGCGCAGCTGGTTAAAGCGTTCCCCACATTAACGTTAATCGATGTGGAGCAACTGTTAAACCAAGCTCAGGACCTGATTAATAAACTAAGCGACAGCGCCTCGTTTATCATGCTACTCACCGTGCTAAGCGGCCTATTGCTGGTGGTGGTGACTCTGCAACAAGACCTAGCCAAACGTCGGTTTGAAGTCGCCTTATTACGCACGTTAGGCGCGTCTATGCACCAAGCCCAATGGCTGGATCGCATGGAATACATACTGATGGGCTTTAGTTGTGGCATCGTGGCCGCCGTGATGAGCGAAGCGTTACTATTGGGTATTTATTGGGGGCCATTGGATCTACCACCGGCTTGGCACCCGTGGCTTTGGATATCACTACCATTGCTAGCTACCGTTTTGTTCGCACTCACCGGCAGCCTAATCCGACGGGGTTTAAGCCTGCCCCGCAGTTATCAGCTATTAAAAAGCCATGATTAGCATGGCTAGATAGTTACGCCTGCTACTCTAAGGCTTTAGGCAAGAATTAGGCGACGTGATGACTAGCCTAATCCTTTGGTCGCGGTTTGATGGCATTCCTCGGCCATCTCCGCCAGCTTGCTATAAAAATCCGGCATTGGCTGTTAATATGCAGCCCAAACCACACTAGGCGGCTGGTTTAGCGGTACTAGTATTATAAAAGCAATAAAGAGATAGGTGACATTCAATGGCACATGACGACGAAAACTTTCGTGATTCATCTGGCTACGGCTGGATCATCATCAACATTGCTGCACTCTTGTGGATAACTATGCCTGTGAGCATAGCATTTACTAAAGTAGTTCAGTGGTAAGCATTTCTAATAAGCCGCTACGCAGCCATTCGCTCTCCATTTGAATGTACCTGAATAGCGGCTGCCTTCACACTACCCGCCCTTTTAGACCACCCATTTTTTTATTTTAGCCCTCTTCTAGCTGTGCTAATGTTACAGGTAACATCGGACCTCAGGCACGGGCATGACCACTAAAAAAAGAAGACCAACTTTACAGGATGTAGCCGAACAGGTGGGGGTCACTAAAATGACCATCAGCCGCTTTCTTAAAAACCCCGAGCTTGTCTCGGAGCAGCTGCACGATAAAATTAAAGCGGCCTTGGACAATTTAGGCTACATACCTAATCGCGGCCCTGACATCCTTTCAAAGTCCAAAAGCTACGCCATTGGAGTCTTGGTGCCGTCGCTCACCAACCAGGTTTTCTCAGAGGTTATTCGCGGAATAGAATCTGTCACAGATCCGGCGGGTTACCAAACGATGTTAGCGCATTATAGTTATAGCTTGGATGCTGAAGAATCACGCATAGCAGCCCTATTATCCTACAACGTGGACGGGCTTATTCTATCGGACAGTTTTCATACTGAGCGCGTTCGCAAAATGATCAAAACAGCCGGGATTCCTGTGATTGAGGTCATGGACTCTGTATCACCAGCCATTGAGCAAGCGATCGGTTTTGACAACGAGGCCGCCGCTTTTGCTATGACCGAGCTAATGATTGAGCGAGGCCGCACCAAGATCATCTACTTTGCCGCTCGAATGGACGCCCGCACTCGCTTTAAAATCCGCGGCTATGAACAAGCAATGCGCAAGCACGGGCTGGCTCCATTTAGCCTGCAAACCGAGGAAGCCTCCTCGTTTACACGCGGCGCCAAGTTACTGGATCAAGCGTTAGCAACCCAGCCGGATATGGATGGTATCTTTTGTACAAATGATGACCTAGCGATTGGCGCCCTCTTTGCCTGTCAGCGCCGCGGCATATCCGTTCCCAATCAAATCGGCATTGCGGGCTTTCATGGCCATGATATTTCCTCAGCCATTGTTCCAAAACTCGCTACCGTCGTGACACCACGCGAGCGTATGGGGCAAATGGCCGCTGAGCAGCTGTTAGCTCGGCTATCGGGTCAACCTATTGTCGATAGGGTCATTTCGCTGCCCTTCACCCTCGAACCCGGCGAAAGTCTGTAGTCATTTGACGTCGGTCTTTACACACACGCCATAAAGTCATATATTTCTGTAATCGGTATTACACCGATTTCGTTCTCGGGGCGGGGTGAAATTCCCCACCGGCGGTAAAGCCGATCAAGCTTGCTTGAGACGCTAAGCCCGCGAGCGCCTTTTTAGCTCTGTTGTCATATGCGCTATATGATGTGATCTACTCTCAGAGTAGGCAGTACATATCATGCGGTTAGCCATATAGTGAGTTAAAAAGGGTCAGCAGATCTGGTGAGACTCCAGAGCCGACGGTTATAGTCCGGATGATAGAGAGCGTGTCAGACATTATCCTCCATGGCGTATTGCGCGATGGTGGGAAACCTATGGGCTGTTACGTCCGGCATACGCCGTCGTAGCGCCCGTGGCTTGCCTGTCCGTTCGCCCTGATTCAGTGATTTTTAGTAGGATAAACCCATGAATCAGAGCTCAACGAATTCAAATACACTTAACATTCGCGATCAGCGCATCGCTTTTATACATGCCTCATGGCATACCGACATCGTCCTTAATTGCTGGGAAGGCTTCCGCAATGAAATGGCTGAGCGCGGCTATGATGTGGATAAATTTGACTTAATTGCCGTACCGGGCGCTTATGAGATACCACTACAAGCCAAGCTACTCGCCAAAACAGGTCGCTACGCAGCCATTGCTTGCAGCGCACTGGTAGTGGATGGTGGTATTTATCGCCATGACTTTGTTGCCCAGACGGTATGCAACGGTTTAATGCAAGTGCAACTAGAAACCGAAGTACCCGTGCTCACCGCTGTACTCACGCCGCATAACTTCCACGAGCATGACGAGCACAAGCAATACTTTAGCCGTCACTTTGTGCAGAAAGGTCAGGAACTGGCCAATGCTGCCGATGGTGCTATTCGTTTAAAAGCGTCCATATAACGGTGTTAACTCAGGGCGCTATTGAGCGCCCTTTTTCTTACTTTTCTGCTTTTCTAACAGCGCCTCATACCGCTTATCCGTAAGCGTTTCTAAAAACGCCACCAGTGCATCAATACGTTTATCATCTAATGCGGGGCCTGTTTCTAGCTCTGTTAGCGAAAGGTTTTCATTCACCTCTGGTGCTCGCCATGGTTTTCCGGTTTCGGGGTTGATCTGACGTTTTTTACTACGGCTGTTGTACTTGTTATAAAAAAGAATGACTGTACGTAAATCTTTAAACGTTCCGTTGTGCATGTAAGGAGCAGTTACCGCAACATTGCGCAAGGAAGGTGTCTTATACTTACCGCGGGCTGCCACATCTTGTTCGACCGCTGGATTATTTAGCAAGCCTTCATCAATGGCTTTCACTCCGTTTTTATGACGCAAGTGGGTGTTCTCTGGCACTCCGATATTGTGATATTGATAATTTGTGAATGTCTCATCGGCCCTGTTGGGGGTTGTCCGCAGCTGGTGGCATAAGTTGCAGTTAGTGAATTGTTGCGAGAAGAAAAGCGTACGGCCCAACTCTTCTTGTGGCGTCATTGTGTACTCGCCACGTAAATAACGGTCATATTTCGAATCAAATGGCGAGAAAAAATCACCCTTTTCAAACTCGGCTATCGCATCCGTCATAGCGTCATATGCTGTATCGTGATCCTGAAAAACAGCATCCCCATAAATACCTTTAAAAGCACTTTGGTAATGACTGTTTTCTAACAAACGCTCAACGACACTGGTTTTATCTGGCATTCCCATTTCAATTGGGTTTAACGGGGGGCCACCAGCTTGCTCAGCTAACGTTGACGCGCGGCCGTCCCAGAATTGCCCGCCCGCATATATACCATCTTTGCGCCGGTGGAACTTGGGTGCGAATGCCGCATAACCAACACTCGGCGCATTACGATCACCAAACGATTTTGCGTCGTCGCCTAGGGAAGCCGCCATACCAACATCAGGGCTACGGTGGTCAACAAAACCGTCCGCTGGGGCATGGCAGGTAGCACACGACATAGTGCGATTGAAAGATAAATTAGGATCAAAAAATAACTGCTGACCCAACTGAGCTTTTAACTCAGACGACGGTGTCGCGTCTTGCTCCGCCCACACCAGACCGCCAATACAAACACTCATGCACGTTACGATGGCTAACCAAGACTTGATGACGCTTTTCATGATACCTCTCTACGATTGCTTAATACCTAATGGGTATCGGCCTAGCCAAATACTCCCA
Organism: Neptunomonas phycophila; assembly: GCF_001922575.1. Lineage (NCBI taxonomy): Bacteria > Pseudomonadati > Pseudomonadota > Gammaproteobacteria > Oceanospirillales > Oceanospirillaceae > Neptunomonas > Neptunomonas phycophila. The sequence continues at coordinate 39,908 of NZ_MRCI01000006.1, forward strand.
TAAAACAACCGGCTAACTACATGGGTTGTTATGCCTTTAATACCGTGCGGCAAAGGATACGCCGAAAAAACACACCGAGCAGGCATAGTAAAATAAACAAATTATATAAGAAATGATCCCGATCAATACGCTAAGTTTCAATATAAGCCATAATTGTAATAAGAAGTGTTATCATTTATATTACCCAGATAACGTGTTCACGTACTTTTCATCGCTTTAAAGGAGTGTTTTATGAAAACGGTTTCCCGGCTGGCACTTGCCATCGCCATTAGTGCTGCCACACCCGTTGCTCTTGCAGCGACAGCAACAGAAGTTTTAAAAACTTACGGCGATATTGCTGAAGCGACCTATTCTGACTCATTGAGCATGGCCAACACATTAAAAGCTAAAATTGATGCAATGTTAGCTGAACCAACACAAGCAACATTGGATGCGGCACGTAAAGCGTGGTTAGCCGCACGTGTTCCTTACCAACAAACGGAAGCGTATCGTTTTGGTAACGCTATTGTTGATGACTGGGAAGGCAAGGTCAATGCATGGCCATTAGATGAAGGCCTGATCGATTACGTTGACGCGAACAGTTACGGTTCTGAATCTGATGAGAACCCCGTTTATGCTGCCAACGTGATAGCTAACACATCAATTACTATTGGTAACGAAACCGTTGATGTAACCGATATCACACCTGTTTTGCTGTCTGATACTCTACAAGAAGCCGATGAAGTTGAGTCTAATGTAGCAACTGGCTACCACGCTATTGAGTTTTTACTGTGGGGCCAAGACCTTAACGGTACAGAACCTGGCGCCGGTAATCGTCCAGCAACTGACTTCAGCCTAGACAATTGCACCGGCGGTCATTGTGATCGTCGTCGTGCCTACTTAGAAGCAGCGACTGATCTCTTGATTTCTGATCTAGAAGAGATGACTGAAAACTGGAAAGAGGGCGGTGACGCTCGCAAACAGTTAGCCGAGAAAGGCGAAAAGGGCGGTCTAGCGACTATGCTCACAGGTATGGGTTCGCTATCTTATGGTGAGCTCGCGGGTGAACGTATTAAACTGGGTCTGATGCTGCATGACCCAGAAGAAGAGCACGATTGCTTCTCTGATAACACGCACAACTCCCACTATTACGATGCTAAAAGCATCAAAAATGTTTACATGGGTACTTACACCCGTGTTGACGGCAGCGTAGTAAGCGGCCCGAGTTTATCTGATCTGGTTAAAGCTCAAGCTCCCGAAGTGGATACCCAGTTGGTTAGCGAGCTAAATGCAACAGAAGCCGCCATGCAAGCGATGGTTGATGAGGCAGAAAAGGGCAATACCTTTGATGTACTGATTGGCAGCGGTAACACTGAAGGCAATAGGGTTGTTCAAAAAGTAGTAGACGCACTAACAACACAAACCAAGTCAATCGAGAAAGCGATTAGCACTCTCGGCTTGGACAATATCGAATTGGAAGGATCCGACAGCTTAGACAACCCTAGCTCAATTCAGGGATAAATGTCGGCACTGCACCACACCCTGTTCATTGTGGGAACAGTAGCGATCTCATGCTTAACCGCCGAGATCGCTACTTCGTTACCACTGCTGTCGATCCAGGGAAACGCACCAACCGCGGGCGCTGCAACACTGCATAAGCCCGCGTCGCCTAACGCTTTCGCGCAGCCTGCCAGTAACTTGTCTTTTGAAGAGCGCATGCCCTTCAACTTAGGGCACAGTTTATTCAAGAAACTCTGGGTATCATCACCGTCTTCGACTACCGCTAGCGATGGCTTGGGGCCTCTGTTTAATGCTCGGTCTTGCATGCGCTGCCACGTTAGGGACGGGAGAGGCCATCCACCCGATGTAGGTCAACTAAAGCCCGCAACATCGACGGTTATACATCTGAGCATTACTCCACAGAACGAGCAGCAAGAAACATTACTCGCCCAAGGTAAACTGGGAGTCATTCCGGAACCAGCTTATGGCAATCAATTACAAGACATGTCTATTCAAGGGCTACCCGCTGAAGGGCGCATAGCACTGGAGTATGACGAGCACACCGTTACGCTTGCTGATGGCGAACAAGTTAGCTTACGAAAACCTAGAATCACGATCACCGACTTAAGCTATGGGCCGTTCCACCCCGATACTATGATGTCCATGCGCGTAGCACCAGCGATGGTAGGCCTCGGTTTGCTCGAAGCAATTTCTGAAGCCGATTTGCTAGCCCACGAAGACCCCGAGGACCTTAACCAAGATGGTATTTCGGGTCACGCCAATCGAGTCTGGGATTACAAAACGCAACAGACCGCCATAGGCCGCTTTGGCTGGAAAGCCGGCCATCCCACTATTGAACAACAAAATAGCATGGCGTTGCGCAATGATATCGGTATATCCAACACACTGTTCCCTGCTGGTTTTGCCGATTGCACTGAGGCACAATCTTTGTGCCAATCGTTACCCGACGGGAACAGTCAGCACCTAGATGGTGTCGAAGCATCTGACGACATGGTAAAGATGCTCACATTTTACACCCAGCATCTTGCCGTACCCGATAAGCGTAATCGCCATTCTGGTTCCGTCGAACGAGGCGAGCAGCTATTTTCGCGCATTGGTTGCAGCCAATGCCATATACCCAGTTACCAAACACGATCCGACACGGTAGCAAGCCTGGCCGACCAAACGATTTGGCCGTACACCGACTTACTACTGCATGACATGGGAGAGGGCCTTGCTGATCATCGCCCCGAATACCAAGCCAACGGGCGTGAATGGCGCACTCCCGCTTTGTGGGGTATTGGGTTAACTCAGATGGTGAGCGGTCATACTCAATTCTTACATGACGGCCGTGCGAGGAACCTACAGGAGGCCATCTTATGGCATGGCGGGGAAGCCGACGCTGCTCGACAACACTATAGCCAGCTCACGGCAAATGAGCGAAAGGATCTGATCCAATTTCTGGAGTCATTATAAATGAAGTTTTCGACTACCTTATTAGCGGCCGCATTAGCTTCGGCCACTGGTTATTCCAGTTTAGTTTTAGCAGCACCAGAGCCTTCTACATGGGCCGAACTGAACCAGAGCATTATTCATAGTCACGTTATGCCGCGCTATGAACAGCTAGGGACGAACAGCCTTAAACTGTCCGAAGCCACCCAAGACCTCTGCTCAGTAGACACTCCCGCGGCCCAAAAAGCTGACCGGTTAACCGCCGCACAAGACGCTTACCGCAACGCCATGGATGCTTGGCAGGGGATTCAGCACATTCAATTTGGCCCTATTACACTGCTCATGCGTAACTTTAGTCTTGAGTATTGGCCCGATAAAAAGAACACAGGCGCTCGCCAGCTCCGCCAAGCACTTACAATGCCCGAGCCAGCCTATGATACCGAGTTTTTTCATGCGGCCAGCGTCAGCATCAAAGGGTTTCCTGCACTTGAGCGCCTATTATTCGCTCCCTCTGCTACATCAGACCTAACCCCTAACTCTCCTCATTGTGAGTTAGCCGTAGGCATTGCAGAACATATCAACTGGAACGTCGCTTCTGTCCATGATGAGTGGGAAGCCGAGGCCGAATCGATGGCCGTTGTCGGGGAAGAGGAGAACTATGAATCTCATAAAGATGCCGCCACCGCATTTATGAAATCCTTAGTAGAACCGCTAGAAGCCATTCGTGATAACAAGCTGCTGGCACCTTTAGGTGATACACCAGAAGAGACACGATGGAAAAAGAGTGAGTCTTGGCGCAGCGGTATTTCGATTGCGAATGTGCGTACAAATATAGCCACATTGCATGAGCTATACAGCAATACGAGCCCTCTTAACGTAGAAGCCGTGCTAGCGGATAATGGTCAATCAGACCTAGCGACAGAGATCGACGCACTCTTTGAAAAAGCTCAAGCGCAACTTGCGCCTATTACCGAACCTGCAAATACCGTCACGCCGAAGCAACGCGAACAAATGTTAGCAGCAGCGGACACTATTCGAGCGCTTAAAAACAACTTACTTGATGCCATGCAATTGTTAGATGTGCAATTAGGATTTAACAGCCGTGATGGAGATTAATCGTCGTCAGTTTTTAAAATGGCTTACCATTGCGCCTGCCGTCAGCAGCTCCTTCTCGCTAGCGGCCAAGGCTGAGGATAGCCAAGCGATAATAGATGGTCAGGCGCTATATGCTTCGGCCAGCCAAGGCGACGACGGGCTGTACTATATTCATGTTGTAAATAGTGAAGGCCATGAGCTGATGAGACACTCCGTTCCGGATCGCGCTCATCAAGTCATCAGCCACCCCACACGTCCGTGGATTCTGGGAATTGCGCGTCGTCCCGGCACTTTTATTGAAATTGTCGATTACCAGACATTAACGCTGGTTAAACGGGTGGAGAGCGAACCGGGTTACCATCTATATGGTCATGCTCAAGTCACTGACGATGGTCGATATATCATCACTACCGAAAACAATATGGCAACTGATGAGGGCATGGTCATTGTTCGGGATATTGAAGACGACTTTGCCGTCGTCAAACGCTTTCGTACACAAGGGATAGGGCCGCACCAAGTCATTTTATCTCGCGATCAGAAAACGCTCGTCGTTGCCAATGGAGGTATTCGTACCGAAGGACGCGAAAAGACAAACCTCGATACAATGAAGCCGTCGCTTGTGTATTTAGATGCACACAGCGGTGCTTTATTGGAGCAAGCTTTTTTGGCCGATGAATATCACCAATGCAGCATCCGCCATATTGACCTGTCTGCACAAGGGCAGGTCATTATCGCAATGCAGTATCAAGGGCACCCAGCCGATCAAGTTCCCATCATGGCTAGCCATCGACGAGGAGAGCCGCTAAGGCCACTTGAGATTCCTCCCGCATTACAAAGCCAATTGGATCAATACTGCGGTAGCGCTTGTTTTGATCAGTCTGGCTTATATGCTGCAGTATCCGCCCCTCGCGGAGATCAAGTCATGATCTGGGACATGATGGATTACACCCTGATAGGCACGGTGAAAACCAAAGATGGATGCGGTTTAGCGCGCACCCATAAAGCAGGGGAGTTTATTGTCAGTACGGGGCGAGGGCGCTTATACCATGTGGATGTGGCCGGTCTAGAGCGCAAAGCTATTCGTTTTGATGCTACGCCAGTCCACTGGGATAATCATTTATTTCCGGTCATAGCTTAACAAAGCCACAGCCTTACACTGAAAAAGGGCCTGAAACACATACGTTTCAGGCCCTTTTTTTATGGCTGTTTACTGCAGTGCAAAATTGAAATCACCTTCAATATCATCACTATTATCCATCACCAGATCAAAACTTCCCGATGCACTGTATGTGCCTAAAGCGCTCAATGTTATTGTTCCGCTAACAGCACGTATCACCTCAGGATCGTCTAAGTAGCCACCCATTTCCGCCGCAGACGTATGCAGCCTTACTAACACTTGGTTGCCTACTAGATCGTCTGTTACATAATTATTGACGACCGTGTAGTTACCCGCCGTAGGCTTATTCAAAAACTCGAAATAGAACATGATGTATTGGCCACCATAGGGCGCCATAACGCCAATTTCGTAGCTTTTAGAATCACCAGATTCAACGGCGTCTAAGGCAGGAGTAACCGTGGTTTGCGTCTCAAGGTCTTCAAGCTGGCCGCACACTCCATCAGAACTGTCTAGGTCATTGTAAAGGCCAGAAGTAAAGCTGAGCGTACCAAAATCAAATGCAGGCACATCGCTAAGGTGTTTAAAATCGATGCGGCCATACGCATCAGCACCACAATAAAGCACCATGGCTAGCTCTGAGCCATCGGCATTACGATAGTACTTTTGCGTTTCGTCATCACAAATCTCCATGTCCTCTTCGCCGGTATCTACATCTAACCAGTCGGACACATCGATTGTTTCAGGTCCATTCACATAACAACTGGTCACAAGCGATGACGTCGCATTGACCTCTTCGGAAATGCTCACAGCCACACTTTCTATTCCGACATCGGCGGTCATCGTGTAGGTTTGTCCGCCAAAAGAATAACTGTCATTCAAGGTGAACGAGAACGCCGAAGCCGAGCGCCATACCCCAGCCTGCTGGTAATTTATAATATCGGCTTCTGATATTTCTATGAGGTCATCAATATCATCAGCCACATCTAAACTGGCCAATGTAATCTGAAAGTGAGCTAACGCATTAAACGCACTTACTAACTCCCGATCGTTGCCGATTTCATCCAATGGAATTTGATTAAGTATCGACAATAGAGTCTCATCTGCTTCAAACGCTTCTACCGTTTGCTCGAAATTGATAGTTTGATTATTGAAGTAGTCTTGTACCGTTGCCGAAATAGTTATTCCGTTATCAGGATCGCCATCCGCATCCAGCGATTGTAAAAAGCGCAGTAAATTAACAACCGTATCGTCGTTTTCATCTGCCGCATCAGGGACTAAGTCCAACGGTGTAATCACTGTCGAGCCATTGGCGCTTCCTAACACCACATCTCCCACCGTGAATAATACCGTCCCGCCTACCGAATAAATAAAGGTACCGTTAGCGTCGGTAACACCCGTGATATCACCAGAGGTGTACTGTAAACCTTCCACAGGACTGTCTAAAAATCGGCCTTCTGCTGTTGCCGGTTCGTCATCATCACTGGATGACCCTCCGCCACCGCCGCATCCTGTTAGCGCAAGCATAACGCTTAATGTCGTTATTGCCGCAAAACGTGTGTTCCACATAGCCCTCTCCTTGACCTAATTTAGTTCCGAATACCCCAGCCTTAGTAAAACTGATCCTATCCCCTCATCCGTTGAATTGCCCTAACCATTTTTAGTGAGTCATTAAAGCGACACTCACTCATTCTTGCGCCAGGCGAACCCCTCTGCAACGTGATGTGCCATCAGGCGATAAAAAATATTAAAAAAAAAGTGTAAGGAATCGCTCCGTGTTTCGACTAAAGCTATTAGTAAGCAACATATCGTTTACCGTTTCTCTTATAAACCCAACATAAATTAGAAGGTAATAGTTATGAACGCAGGTAAAAAAATCGTAGCCACATTAGGCACCGCTGTTTTATTGAGCACAACATCCCTTGCTATCGCAGCCGACATGGACAAGACAGCAGAGATGAAAAAAGCTGACATGATGCATAAAGCTGATGACATGAAAAAAGAAGGCATGATGCATAAAGCCGACGACATGAAAAAAGATGACATGATGCATAAAGCAGACGACATGAAAAAAGATGACATGATGCATAAAGCAGACGACATGAAAAAAGATGACATGATGCATAAAGCAGACGACATGAAAAAAGATGACATGATGCATAAAGCGGATGACATGAAAAAAACAGACATGATGGGTGAAGCAAAAAAGAAAATGGAAGGTTAAGCATCTCTTTCCAGCCAAGATTGATCACCCTGTAAGAGGCCACTTGATCTTGGCAGTTTCCCACCGGCTAGCTTTTAGAAAACAACCAATAGAAGCTAGCTGGTCGCTTAACCTTCCACCCCAGTTCTTGTGAAGATAAAACTACGCTGTTGATGATAGTCCTGTCACGTACACCGGCCTAAACGATCCAAGGTGCGTCAATGCACCACATACTGCACTCAAAACGTTTTTGATAGATTACACGCCAAAACAACTAGCCCTGCTTTACTAGTCGCCATGCGCTATTAAGAAGCGGGTAATAGGGAGATTTAGGCGTGAGCCACTCAACATCCGGTATTGCCTCTATCAACGGTTCAGCAACCGATACGTTAGAGAAATCACACAGCGATTCAGCCATGCATAAGCGCCGTTATATGACCTTATGGCGCATTCATTTTTTTGCGGGCCTGTATGTCGTCCCTTTTATGCTAATGCTTAGCATTACAGGCATCATTATGATGTTATATACGCCTGTACTCGAACCCTTACTACACCCCAACCTTGTTAAACTACCCGCCCATGAAGCAAGCGCTAGCTATCAAACATGGGAGCAACAACGCCATGCTGTCAGCCTCCAATATCCTGACGCGACCATCAAACAAATGATTGTCCCGCATGCTCCATCCGAACCCACACGATTTGTCTTGAGCACCTCCGAAGGAGCTAACCAGCTCACCTTTGTTGACCCTTATACTAGCCAGGTTTTAGGCAGCCTTAATCAGGATGATACTCTGTACGCATGGGCCGATAATATTCACGGGACTATTTTGTTAGGCTCCTGGGGTGACGCTATGATCGAGCTGGCGGCGATACTCACTTTTGTGATGCTCTTTACGGGTGTCTATTTATGGACCGCACGTCGGCGTACGGGTCTATCGCAATGGAAGCCTCACTGGAAACGTAAGGGGCGCTCATTATGGCGAGAGCTGCATACCATGACAGGTGTCTATGTAGCCATGGCGCTATTGTTGTTCGCAATCACCGGTTTATCCTGGACGGGGATTACCGGCGCTAAAGTGCTGCAAGCCTGGGGGAGCTTCCCCGCTGGCGTATACGACGGCATTCCAACCTCTAAACTTACCCATGCCGACCTCAATCCTGGAGTGCACGAAGAGGTACCGTGGAACTTAGAACAATTACCGCTACCGGCATCTGGTTCACTAGCCGGTTTACCCGGTATTCCCAAAACCCAACCCGTTAACCTAGACACCGTAGTTAGCTACGCACGTGATAACGGCATGACCTATTTCCGTGTAAATCTGCCCAAAAGCGAAACGGAAGTCTACTCTGTGATGGCCGCCACCATGAGCCGCGATATTACTGATGCGACTCAAGACAGAAGCCTGCATTTGGATCAGTACACAGGGAACGTTTTGGCCGATATTACCTTTGATGAATACGGGCTAATGGCAAAAGCGATGGCCATTGGGATCCCATTACACATGGGGACGTGGACAAGGCTCAACCTTGTTATCAACACGGTGCTCTGTTTGCTCATTATCTTTTTATCCGTGGGAGGCTATATGCTCTGGTGGAAGCGCCGCCCGACAAACGCTGGTTTTAAGCTAGTACCGCCACCAAAAGCCAAGTCGTAAGCCCCATACATCACTCACCAAGGCACCTAGCAGGCGCCTTGGTCTTTCTTGTACGCTTTATAAGCTTTATGCGGGACTAAACCGCTCCATACGCAACGGCGTTATGGGCAAGTGCACTAAGGCGGCCAGCAAGCCTAATAGGGCGCTCAGGATTAACGCTAAATCATAAGAACCAAACCATTCAAAGGTTAAACCAGCCCACCAGCTGCCAAAAAAAGCACCGATTTGATGGCTAAGCATTACCATGCCGAACAATGAAGCTAAATTTTTCGTCCCAAAAATTTGTGCAACACTACCGCTGGTCAATGGCACGGTAGACAACCACAACATGCCCATCAAGCCACTAAACAGATAGAAAATCGTGTCAGTTTTAGGCAGCAAGAGCAACGCGATCAATAAACACGCACGCAACCAATACACTAAAACAAGCAACCACGGTTTATGCCACTTATCCCCAGCCCAGCCGATTAAGATCACACCTATTACATTCATGATACCGATGATAGCTAAGGAGTCTGACGCCACGGCGGGTAACAAACCACAATACGCTACCAGCCCTGACATATGCACAGTGATAAAAGCAATATGAAAACCGCACACAAAAAAACCTACATTGAGCAGCTGATATTCACGCACTTTAAAAGCGCGGCCAATCATCCCCCAGTCAAAAATGGTCCTTAGCGATAGCGGCTTAGCCGTTTGGCTAGGGTTCGTATTCGATGATGGCGCTTCACGATTCACAAACCCTAAGACTAAACACAAAGCAGCAACACTGGTCACAGCACACCAAAAATACGTACCCGACCAGCCAGCAACCGGAGCCAGCTTACCAACAAACAATGCAAAGCCAAACTGGCCTAGCGAGCCACCAGCCGTGGCAATACCTAACGCTAGTGACCGTCTATGAGCCGGAAAGCGTTTTCCCACTACAGCCAACACAATAGGGAAGGTGGTTGCACCCGCGCCAATACCAATCAACAACGCGTTACCCACAAAAAAAAGAACACCGCTATCGGCAGCACTGGCAACGAGAAGGCCCACACCATAAATGAGAATGCCCCCCAGCAGTACACGCGCTGTACCAAAACGCTCGGCTAATAAGCCAGCCACGGGCGCAACAGCCCCCCAAATTAAATTTTGAACAGCAAAGCCTAGCGAGATTTCAGAAACAGGGATCGATAAACCCGCACTCATTTGCGGCATCATCAAGCTCACGCTTTGCCGAATCCCCATGTTGTACGCCAAAATGAGTACAGCACACGCTAAAAGCCACCAGGGGCTTATCGCCTTTAGTTTTTCCATGCCCTTTCCTATTTGCACTTATTCATTGTTAGTGAAATACCGCTCTATCGGCATATTCACCACACAAGCTAAGCGAGGCAATCAAAACTTGGCTTTATATAGCGCAATTCACTGTTTACCTTAACGCTGGCGATAAGGGATCTGACAATAAGTGATACCGCGAATAGGCGATACGCCATTCTTGGCTAGATACATACTCAAGGAGTTCATAGACGGGCTAATGTTGGGTGTGGGGCCTAAGAAGATATGCAAAATCTTAGGTTTTTCCTGCTGTGGAGCAACTAACGAAAACTTAAAGTAGGGGACTAACATGTGCGTCCCTTCACGAAAATGCACCGACGAGTCTTTAAAATCCGTTACGATAGGCGAAACGATTCGCCATTCGGCTTCTTCTTGGAATGATGGGTGCTTTAAAATAGCCGCAATACGTAATAAATCACTTTCGACCCGCTCAAACACATCCGCAAAAATCTCATCAGTCTGGCAACCGTGTACACCACACGCACTGGCGGCAAGGTCTTCTACATGATCAACAATTTGATGGATCAATTGGCGTTGGCGTTTGGGATCGTACACACACCGCCCAACCATAAACCCTTGCTTACGTGCGCAAGTTAATAAATGGTTGGGATCAAACCCGATGCTTACACCTTTGCCCAAATCACTGTAGCCTCGCCACTGGCTCAGCAGGTTGCCGTTAGCACGGAACGACCCAGAAAAAAGCATATGCCCATTGGTAACACGGCGGGTAATCCAATCTAAAAACTGATTTAGCAAGCGCGGGTTAGGGTGGCCCAATGCGATCCGCTCTTCCACTTCGGCACGCGTTAACGTCACCATATGATTTAGCTCAGCTGAATCATTCATATAGCGAATATCGCTGGCCCACAGGCTGCCGCTTTCGACAATCCCCATCAGACCAGAAAAGGTAGTGTAGTGATAAACAGCTTCAGCCGGTATGTCAGCGTAAAGCGCTTCGGTCATTGAACGTATATTTTCCATGAAGCAGACTATACGACTCTTTTAGTGATAGGTTTATTAAACCATAGCACAGGTTAAAGAATATTCCGGCCTTGCTCTGGGTCACGCGACGCGGCAGCCTGCTCACGAATCTCGTCAGTGTCACTGCTAAGGTCATCATGCTCACCCACTTCTAAATCCGCATCAACCAAGCCGTTAACGCTTCTATCAACGCCTAATGGCGAGGCATTCGGGAGCGTTCCTGAAACAATGGGGGCGTGTGCTTCATTCCCCGTAACCACGACAGGAACACCTTGTGGAAAGATAATCTCACGCGAGTCATCTGGCATACTAATGCCGTTTCTTTCCAGCTCTCGCATAATTAAACGCATCAGAATCGAACCTACTTTTGCCCCACTGTGCGAGCGCTGATCAACCCAGTAATAGATACGTAAGTTAATAGTTGCCGACCCTAATGACTCCACCAGCACCTGCGGCTCGGGATCACCCAATACCGCCTCATGTTTAACCAGCACTTGCATCGCCAAATTTTGCGCCTTTCGAATACTGGCATCATACCCAATGCCCAACATAAAGCTGCCGCGAGCCAGCGGGTTGGCAGTCCAGTTTTTTATCACGTTGGTGTAAATAGTCGCATTAGGGATTTGAATATGATTACCGTCAAAATCGACCAGTGTAGTCGCCCGAGCTGTCATTTTTTGCACAACCCCTTTATGACCATTCACTTCAATCACATCACCAATTTGGAAGGGGCGCTGCACGCTCAACAATAAGCTAGCGATAAAGTTTTCGGCGATATCTTTAAACGCAAACCCCACCACTAAACCAATAACCCCAGTGCCGCTAATAATAGCTACCGCCACTTGAGTGAGCCCCGCAATACGCAAGAAAAAGTAAAAACCAAAGAGAATAATAAACAGCGTAATCGCACGACGTAATACAATTTGAACCAGCTGACTTTGGCCTGCTTGAACAAAAGGCTTCATCAATACATTGGTTAGTGGCCGAGCCAACACAAAGCATACAAAAAGCACCACTAAGCCAATCGCGATCATAGGAAGCACATGTAAACTGGCATACCACAAGCGCGTCATCTCCGCGCGCACAGGAGCCATGTCCAGCACACTCGTCTCCGCGACAGTTATATTGTTGATCACGGCAACGACGCCTTCCACGTTTTTAGCGATGTCAGCCGCCCAAGCAACAAAACGCTCCTGCGTCACCTCTCCCGATAAAAAGACCAACCCCTGACGGGACTCGACTGATAAATCCGTGTACTGCTCAGCCGTGGTTAAAATACCGAAGACTCGTGACTGAATCTTTGCATCATTAATAGGCTGGTTCGCATCGATAACACGTTCGGTATTTTCGAACTCGGCCGCAGTTACAGCAGAAGTAGAAGAGGCATCATTGATCGCATGATGTGTTTCAGATGTCAGCCCCCACGCCGGCGCACAAAAAAGCCAAACACAAAGCACTGTATTAATCATGTTCCTGAAGCGGGGTAAGCACTTATTCATATCACATCCTTATTAGCACGCGTGGCTTGAGTCTCAGATAATAAGTACAAAACTCATAAATGAACAACGAAAGGCGGCAACTTAACAGAACCCGCCGGTAGGATTCGGGTACGATTGCTGCTGATCTAATGCTTTCATTACTGATTAACTGATGCACTTGATCAATTGTGTGAGGTTCTTTTCAGCCGGTTAAGTTAAAGCGATGGCACAATTAAGTACATAGCCAAACCTGTCATAATGGTTCCACAGCCTATTTTGGAGCAGGAGTATAGGCCTCCTAAGCAAGCTATATTATAGGTTTCTATCTTAGCTAGAATTCCTAATTAATCTCTTAGATGCCATTTCCCTTCAGTATCTTTCCAAAAAGCTATATTTGGTCGAAAAACAGAGTCTAAATAAGTACTTTCATAAGATATTGGCTGAGGAGATAAAGAGACTAATTTCCCTCCTCCGTAAATAACAATATCGGAATTTTTCGCATCGAAGGCTCTTAAGCTAAAGTTGTACTCTGGATCAAAAAGTTCAGAAAACATATTTTCATACCAAGAATCCAAGCTTTCATCGTAGCTTTCTGCAGAATTCTTTAATGAGTCTTCAAATATATATTTAAAATTATTTATATCCTCCTTAAGATCACGATATATTGCCTTATACAAATCAACTATTTGATCTCTTTTCTGCTTATTTAAATTCACTCCTTTTTTTGACCAACTTTTTTCAGGAGCAACAAGTGGTGAGTTAAAGCTAACGACTACTGCCTTTAAAGAATCTTCTCTATATTTAGAGCTAACAACTTCATATCCTATATATTCGATACCGCATTGATCGCCGATCATGCTATCTTCAACAACCATATCAGCGCCTTTCATAAAAACACTTATTTCAAAGAGCCCTCCATTTTTAAAGGAGCTATACCTTAAAGACTCCTCGCATCTAAATCTAATTTTAAAGTATGAGTCTTCCTTAAAAAACACCGGCTCTATACTTATACTATTAACTCCTTCGAAAAGAAAATCATTAAAATTAATACTGGATTTCATACTTCCTAGACCACCCAATGCTTCCAAGAAGTCATAAGGCTGATCATCATTAACCAAAAATATAAAATCGGCATTCCTGTATTCAAAATCGAAACCTAATATCCGATCTTTTATGTCTAGAGCATATGTGAATGAGACTCCGATAACAGACACAAAAAATACTAATAACTTTATAAGATTCATTTAAAACCAACGTTATTTTTAAAAATATATTTATATTTTATCTAAAGTATCCACAGCTGCATAGCTTGCAGGCAGGTAAAAAAATCAATAGCCCTAAGATATCTTTGAGCTATTTAAGCTAGTAGACTTAAGGTTCTACCAACAATACTTCATCAAATTAGTCAGCTGCGATTGATGTAATGGCAAATGTACCATGTAATTTTCAGGGTAGGAGTGAAGGTTTCCTAGGCGAGCTATTGGTTTCATACGCAACTATAAAATTTCAGTCATATTTACTCAAACCAACTAAAATTGACTATTCGTTTAGCTATTATTAGTATCCTGAGTATACATGACAAATTTCAAAGCCATTACCAAAATCACAGAAATAAAAAACTCTTTCTAATCCTACTTCACCTTCATCGTTTGTATAAACCAAGGGGTTAGGAATAATGTTAAACATTTTATTATTAGGTGATAATCTTACAAAGTAATCACCTTCCATTCCTATCTTAAAGTTAGGAGAAAAATTAAGATCTGGCTCAACTAATGGATCTTTATTTAAAAATTCGTTTGCAAAATCATCTACATCATAGCCAATCACATGAGACAAGTGAGTATTAACACTTCTCATCAGATCTTTATATTCACCTTCATTATCATCTTTTATAACCTCGTATACATGAGCATAAGCATCCCAAAGTCTTTTCTTATCATGCGGCTTTAACTGATCTATTTTTTTTGCAGCTATCCAGTTAGGGTCAAGCAAATCATTATCATTTATAGAAAACTCAACTCTCACCCTTTTCGTTGATGGTGAGGAAACCCTATTCTCGTAGCGCATCTGAAAATCAGAAATAAAAACATCATCCAACAAAACAAATGTGTTAGATTCAGATGCCTGAAATTCCTTCCTATCCTTTTTCTTATTTAGCTGATATAGTTTATCACCATCAAACTTAAGCTTAACAAGATTTACAACCTCTTCGCTCGCCCCATTTTCATTTGAAACATCTAAACTTAAATAAAAATCATCCTCGTTAAATGTATAGTTCCTCTCACTATGATTATACGGTTCCATATCAATTACAACTTCATTTTTTCCACTCTTAAAATACTGACTAGCTAGTTGATAAAAATTCATTTCGCCAAATTTCAGATTACTCAGCACCTCTGCATCATTAACATATAGTCTTACAAAAACTCCTTCACCCTGAAGTTTAAAGTAGTATTTACCTTGGTCAGCCATAACATTCCTCACCATCAAAACACAAAATAAAATCACAAATAATCGGTAAAACTTAAATTTCTTTCCATTCATTTTTTTTCCCTATTGATGCAATCAAAGGTTCAGAAAATTCATTTTTAATAAGGTCACTTTGATTTTTTATTTCGCTAATTTTTTACTGAACGCTGACGATAACTTAAAAGAACCAACCGGTAGGGTTCGGGTGCGCTTGCTGCTGATCCAATACTTTCATACCTTTAACGCAGCGAACAATGAGCCAGATGACCCAAAATAAAATAATAAACCAACCCACAAGCACCACCGATGTAATTGCGCCAATCGCTAAGAACAAGAAGCCGATCCAGAAGGTACGTATCTGAAATTGATAGTGTGTTTTTAGCCATTCAGGGGCATCACTTTTGTTAATGTAGGCCATGATGACACCTATCAAGCCTGTAATACCGAATACGATACCTGCTAGGTACAGAATGTAGACCAGCTTTGCAGAGCCGCTATTGGTTGATGAGGTGTTGATCACTT
>NZ_MRCI01000007.1 GCF_001922575.1 Neptunomonas phycophila
ACTTAGCGATATCCAAACCTGTTTTGAACTGGTTTTGAGCGCGCATACGAGCGGCATATTCAGGGTTGATGGCTTCCCACGCGGCGCCTTGTTGAGCGCGGAGTGTTGCGATTGCATCGATATCATTCAGTATAGTAGACATATTTATCATCCTGAGAGTAAGAGACGGTTAGGTGTCATTCATTGTTTTGTTATGCGATCCATTTTAGGGAAACTCGCTTTATAATAGAAATAAATGGTAATTATTGTTACCATTTATTTAATGAATAAAGGTGTGGTTCCCTTATGTTTAAAGGGCTGTAGAGGTGTAGCATGAACTTAGAACATATTGATTTAAATTTGTTGGTCTACATTGACGTGCTCTTAAGGGAGAGAAATGTCACCAGAGCCGCTAATGCTTTAGGTATAACTCAGCCAGCAATGAGTAACAGTTTGAAGCGATTGCGCGATACGTTTGGGGATCCGTTGCTCGTGCGAACTAGTGAAGGAATGCAGCCGACAGAGCGTGCTGTAGCACTCCAACCGCTTATCCATCAGATATTGGCCAATATTGAGCAAGTAGTGGAGCCAGCTAATGATTTTGATGCCTCATCAGCCGAGCGTGTCTTTAGGATATTAACTAGTGATTACGGAGAAGCGACTGTTATTCCTCCTTTATTGGAGCGATTACGCGAGCATGCACCCGGTATTGTGCTTGATATCCTAACGCCTAGCGATATGAGCTTTCCCGAAGTAGAACAGGGGCATGTGGATTTGGTAATAAACCGATTTGATACAATGCCACAAGCATTCCACCAAACAACGTTATGGCGAGATACATTTTCGTGCATGTTTCATGCAGGACATCGTCTTAATCAACACTACACATTAGATGAGTATTTAGCGGCTAACCATGTGTGGGTTAATAAAACGGGTATGGGTGCAGGCATGGGCATATCCCCTAAAGACATTAACCGTCTTGGTTGGGTAGATGAGTGTCTAAAACAGATAGGCCATGTTCGGCATATATCAGTATTTACCCGCCACTATCAATCAGCCACATTGATGGCCGCACAAAAAGGGTTAGTGGTAACTATTCCTACCAAGGCAGCCCAGTTGCAAAACCATAATGATCAATTGATCATCCGACAGCCCCCGTTCGAAGTTCCCGCTTTTGAATTTAAAATGGCGTGGAGCCCTTTGTTACAACATAACAAAGCGCATCAATGGCTAAGGAAACAAGTAACGGATGCTGCACATCTAACAAAAATGTCTGTTTTAGTTAATGATTAAGGACATGCAAAATAGTCGTTGATACGATAGGTAAATGATTAAGATGTTATTGCCTAACAGCAGGAGTAATACATGCAATTCAAAGGCACAGAGCGATACGTAGCCACTGGTGATCTGAGTATGGCGGTAAATGCTGCGGTCACACTTCAAAGGCCATTACTCATTAAAGGTGAGCCGGGTACAGGTAAGACAATGCTAGCTGAAGAGGTAGCTCAAGCCTTAGGAAAGCCTCTGCTACGCTGGCATGTAAAATCCACAACCAAAGCGCAACAAGGCCTCTATGAGTATGATGCTGTATCGCGCTTACGAGATTCTCAACTGGGTGAAGAAAAAGTTAATGACATTAAAAATTACATTCGAAAAGGAATGCTTTGGCAGGCTTTTGATTCTGAAGAACAGGTCGTTTTGTTAATTGATGAGATCGATAAAGCGGATATTGAGTTCCCTAATGATTTGCTAGTTGAGCTTGATAAGATGGAGTTTAGTGTTTACGAAACCGGTGAACGGATCGTCGCTAAGCATCGGCCGATTATTATAATCACGTCCAACAACGAAAAAGAATTACCTGATGCGTTTTTACGTCGTTGCTTTTTTCACTACATCCAGTTTCCTGATCGCGACACAATGGAAGCCATCGTTAAGGTTCATTACCCAGACCTGCAGCACAACCTAGTTAAAGAGGCGTTAGAGATCTTTTTTGAAATACGTTCTGTGAATGGGCTTAAAAAGAAGCCATCTACCTCAGAACTCATTGATTGGTTAAAGCTGTTAATGGCCGATAACATACCTGCTGATGTGTTAAAGCAGGGCGGTAATACTAACGCTGTTCCTTTATTACATGGTGCATTACTTAAGAATGAACAAGATATACATATGCTAGAGCGTCTTGCCTTTATGGCTCGTCGTGCACAGCGTTAGTTAGTGAATGAATCATGTTAATTGATTTTTTCTATACGCTACGAAAAGCAGAGGTTCCGGTAACGGTAAAAGAGTTACTGACCCTTTTGGAAGCTTTAAAGAGTGGAGTGGTATTTGCCAGTGTCGATGATTTTTATCTATTGTCTCGCTTGTGCTTAGTTAAAGATGAAAAGTACTTTGATAGATTCGATCAAGCATTCGGTTTTTATTTTAAAGGCCTTGATGACTTAAAAATTTTCCCTGATGACGCTATCCCAAGCGATTGGCTGCGTTCAGAATTTTTTAAAGATCTTAGCGCTGAAGAGAAAGCAGCCATCGAAAAGTTAGGGGGGCTTGATAAGCTACTAGACACGCTTAATGAGCGATTAAAAGATCAACATGAGCGCCACGCTGGAGGTAACAAATGGATTGGAACCGGCGGAACCTCACCTTTTGGTCACAGCGGCTACAACCCTGAGGGTATTAGAATAGGAGGCGAAAGCCGTCATAAGCGAGCGGTTAAAGTTTGGGAAAAACGAGAATTCAAGAATTTAGATGACAGCGTTGAATTAGGTACACGTAATTTGAAAGTTGCACTGCGCAAATTGCGACAATTTGCCAGAACAGGATCGGCTGATGAGTTAGATTTGAAGGGAACCATCAAGTCTACCGCCGAAAATGCAGGGCTTTTAGATATAAAAATGGTGCCGGAGCGGCACAATGCGGCAAAAGTCTTGTTATTTTTAGACATAGGCGGATCTATGGATCCATACATACATTTGTGTGAGCAATTATTCTCAGCTGCTCGGAGTGAATTTAAGCACTTAGAATACTTTTACTTCCACAACTGTGTTTACGAGCATGTTTGGAAAGATAACCGACGCCGTTTTGATAATAAATTATCCACTCTAGATGTATTAAATACCTACGGAAGTGATTACCGCGTCATTTTTATCGGTGATGCAGCTATGTCACCGTACGAGCTTTTAAGCCCCTACGGTAGTGTTGAGCACATGAACGAAGAAACAGGCCAGATGTGGCTGCAACGCATTATAGATACCTGGGGTAAAGCTATATGGTTAAACCCGGTTGATGCGGTCTATTGGAAATACACACAAACAACTGACATGATCAGCAAGCAGTTAGCGGGTCATATGTACCCACTAACCCTAGAAGGCTTAGAGAACGCGATCAAGTATTTGTCTAAGTGATCAAAAAAAGCTAAAAGAGCTTTCATAGTTAAACGTAAAAAGGCGATTCTTTGTGTTAAATACCAAGCTATATAAATCGGTCCACACATTGGCAGAACAATTAGTTGAGGCGGCTGACAAAGCTGATAGAGAAACATTTGACGCGCTATATACTGAGCTAAAAGCAATATGTATTGAAAATGAGAACACAGAGAAAGACCACCCAGTGCAATGGGAGACTTTGGCGGATTTCACTGAAGAGGTAGACGATGCGATTGCCATTTATGAAAAAGCATTGGGCAAAGCAGAAGCAATTAATGAAAAGGATTATATGGCGTCCATAGCGTACTCCATAGCCACACTACAACTGGAGCTAGGTGAAAACAAAAAGGCGGTTAAATACCTAGAAGAAGCGAAGATCAACGCAAATAAAAGTGAAGACCTTGAATTGAAAGCTGATATAGATCAGCTGCTTACAAGTGCTACCGCTACCGCCCTTTAGGTACACAGCCATTGGTTAACCAGTAAACATCCCGTCATATAGCCACTGTAAGCTTTTTTTTCCTTAAAATAGCTTACAGTGAGCATAAGATGTCCTCATATTCACGTCGTGATTTCCTTCGTTTATCCGCTTATGGTTTTGGCGCTGCTGTTATATCTACCGGTTTGATGGGATGTAATAGTGACAGTAATAATATCGCTGTAAGTTTTGCGCATGGTGTAGCCAGTGGTGACCCGCTAGCCGGTAAGGTCATCATTTGGACGCGCATTACACCACGGGATGCGGATGTAGAAAGGGTCACCGTGCATTGGGAAGTCTCTACCGACTCGGATTTCGCAGATCTCATCCATCAAGGCAGTACTACGACCAGTATTGATCGTGACTTTACGGTTAAGGTGGATATACAAAATTTGTCCCCTGATACACGTTACTATTATCGCTTTATATGCAATGACAAAATTTCTCCAGAGGGCGTCATGAAAACATTGCCCGTGGGGAGTATTGACCGGGTAAAAATGGCGGTATTTTCATGCGCGAACTATCCCGCTGGTTTTTTTCATGCCTATGCAGAAGCGGCCTCACGCAAAGATATTGATGTGGCGGTTCATTTAGGTGATTACCTTTATGAATATCCTATGGGTGGATATGCAACCGAAGACGCGCAAGCCATTGGAAGAGCATTGCCTGATGATAATAATACCGAGCTATTTTCATTAGCAGACTATCGAAAACGGTATGGTCTGTATCGAACTGACTCCGACCTTCAAAAGCTGCATCAATCGCTACCATTCATCGCCGTTTGGGATGATCATGAAATCGCTAATGATACATGGAAGAATGGAGCCGAAAATCATAGCGAAACAGAAGGGGATTTCACGGAACGGAAGTTAGCAGCCTTGCAGGCCTACTTTGAATGGATTCCAGTTAGACCCGCCAGTGAGGATGACGAAGAAACAATATATCGTCAGTTTGTATTTGGCGATCTGGTGTCACTTTATATGCTAGATACACGAGTGATAGGGCGGGACGAGCCACTGGATTACGCCAATTACCTTGACCCAATCACGGGCGCCATGAATACCGCACAGTTTATAGCCGACTTATCTGACCCAAACCGAACGTTAATGGGAGCGGATCAACTTTTGTGGTTACAACAAAGTATGGCGACCTCAACGGCAAGGTGGGATGTATTAGGGCAACAAGTGCTCATTGGGCGGATGAACATCCCAGCGGCACTATTATCTGACTTTACGCGTCTAGAAGAGATCGTCTCCATAAAAATCCGGATGGACGGCTCAGATCCTACAGTAACCGATGAAGAAGCATTATTGGTTACTACTGTTATTCCTTACAACCTTGACGCGTGGGATGGATATGCTTATGAGCGTGAACTGGTGATGCAAATGGCTCAAGCGTTGGATAAAAACCTTGTTGTGCTTTCTGGTGATACACACAATGCGTGGGCTAGTGACCTAATTGATGATTCGGGAAATGCCGTAGGCGTTGAATTTGCCACCAGCTCAGTTTCATCACCAGGGTTGGAGACGTATTTAGGATTAGAAGGAGCGGATGACGCCACACTAAAACAAGTCGAGCTGAGCTTTGTAACGCTTATCAATGGACTCTCATACATGAATATAAGCCAGCGCGGGTTTATGGTAGTAAGCTTTACTCAAGACGAAGCAACCTGTGAGTGGATATTTGTCGATTCGGTAAAATCGACTACCTACACATTAGATGCCAACAGTATGACGAGCCTGTCTGTGTTACCTGGTCTTGAAAATCGAAGATTACGATAATATTAACTGTTCGCTATTTAACATTCTGCTAGCGTTGTCTAAGCTAATAGAATGTTGTCGGGTTATCGATGCATAAGGAGCATGCGGTCAGAATATAAGGATGCCAATGAAAGATTACCTAGAATACAAAAGCGAAAAAAATCACTTATTTTTTCAGATTGAAGTAGATGGGTGTTCTGTCGTTACCCTACAAGGAAGAGTGGGTGAACCCGCTAAAAAGCGTGTAAAGACTTATAAAACAAATAATGGATGTTATAAATACTATCATAAAATGTTATTTATGATGATTGATGAAGGATACAGGTATCTCGACAACCCTAATAGACCGATAGGAAATATACCAGTATTAGACAGCAATCTTATTAAAGACTCCATTGATGACTTTGAAATAGCTGATATTGCTAACTCTGATATTTTATTTGAAGAAAATCAAATTTACGCATGGGTAAATAAGAATAGCGACAATAAATTAGATTGGATTTTCTGCTTTATGATTATCGATTCAGTAGAAAAACAATCCGCCTATTTTTCGGAGGTCTTTCCTTTACATGAATATAATGAAAAAATAACAAATAACTTAACTTTCAAGAAAGATTACTGTTTTGAAGAAAACAAATCTAAAAGCGCTTTTATTAAAGGGAAGAAAGGATTTTTACCTATTAGGTTGTCAAACATATCTGACATACTATGTGGAAAAAATCTTGGTTTACTCAAAGACACACCCCCTATAAAAACTCTTATTTTCCAATATGTTGATCCTAGCCGAAATTCCAATAAAATTGTGCAAATACACTCTAATCATGCTTTTTTCTGGGGTGAGAATAGTTTAAGGATTTGTTTTTACAAAGATAGTATTGAATTCGAATCTGATTTGATTAATAAACTTAACAAAGAATATTATTTTTTGTCAGATAAAGCACCTAAAATTTCAGAAGATTTTTTAAAAGAAACTATAGCTAGTAAGTTGACTATAGAAAAAGACATAAAAAAGAAGAAAGAACTTCTAAATTGTTATCCTGAGCTCGAGCAACATCTTTCTACTGGCAATGGGCGAAAAATTTTTAATAGAAACTTTTTTTCTCACATAAAAACTGATCTTAAAGAAAATATAATGTATGTTTTTCCTGATAATGAATCTATATTTGTAGAGGGAGATTTAGTAGCAAGTAAAGTTATATATTTTTCAAGAGTCAAAAGAAAAACCTCGTTATGCAATCAGATAATAATAACGGGTAATTTAATAGCAAGCAATGTTATTGTCGACGGATCGTTCAGCAAGATTATTGTTTTGGGTGATGTGATAATTAAAAACAATTTTGTATCCAATGGTGTTTTTGAGAATAGTCTTTGCTTCGATGGAATTTGTGAAGTTGGCGTGCTTATACATGATCAAAGAAAACTAGATAAATCTAGGTATAACTTTAATTTTGAGAAGCAAGCATCCGTTTATGATCAATTTATTATTAATGATGACTTTATCGAAAAAAATGGAGACGATAAAAAATTTAATGCTGATAAATTATATGTATCTTTTATGAAAGGTGATGAAGTTTTTACATTTGAAAAATCTATTCCAGTCGATAAAAAAACGATTATAATTGACAGTTTTATATCTAGAATGAAAAACTGGGGCGAATACTACTGCGATTTGGCTGGCTTTGAAGTACTACCCATTTACGAGGATAACCAAATTAAAGAAGGGCGTATTTATCCTGATTCTGGTGACTGGATTGTTGCAGACAGGCGGTGTAATTCAGGAACATATGGATATAGCCATGATGATGCCAGTATTAAGCCCGTGAAGATTAAACATGCCAAAAAATACGATATTAACTACAGATCAAAACCCATTGATCGGGTAGTGAGTACTGTTGATTTAGCCTCCCGCTTCCAGTGGATATCAGATCTGTTCATAGCTAGGGCTCACAGAAAGGCAGTATCTGTTTTAGCCTACTTTAAAAATATTGAAGCTATATCAGAAGCTTTTGAAAAAGAAAAAATATACTTCAATGAAGATCATTATCTCGCATGTTACTGGTTACTTCATTTTGGTTTTTCTTTAGACGATAGATATCATGAGGTTAAGAAAATAATAGAGGTAATCCCTGGCCTGTTATCTAATGAATTTATTAGTCAGGCTATTACCTTCTTCGATGAAACTGATGCTTTCTAT
This sequence comes from Neptunomonas phycophila, assembly GCF_001922575.1. Taxonomy (NCBI): domain Bacteria; kingdom Pseudomonadati; phylum Pseudomonadota; class Gammaproteobacteria; order Oceanospirillales; family Oceanospirillaceae; genus Neptunomonas; species Neptunomonas phycophila. The sequence goes on from NZ_MRCI01000007.1 coordinate 7,834, forward strand.
AATATAAAAATCTTAAAAGATGAAAGCGACAGTGATCTTTTTTTAATAAGACGAGCACACCTAGTATTTATTACACAAAGCTACAAGTCGACTTGTGAAAATTTAAAAGGTTGGATAGACTCTATTGCAATATTCCCTTATGCTGAACCCAGTTTAGTTAATAGAATAAGATGGCTTAAAAATAACTTAGAGAAATATAATAAATGGAATAGATTTGATGAGGTTTTTCCTAATAGCTTAACTAATACTCCATTGATGTCCTATATTTATGCGTGCAACCCTAATGTTCATGATAAAGATGTTTACGTTAATGCGTTAATAAATGAATTGCTTGAATACAAGGATATTTGGAATGGTCCTGATAAATTAAATTTTTGTCAGGTATTGCTCTGGGACGTTAGGTGTTTTGTAAAGGAAGTGAATTCTTATAATTTGGCTGTCGAGTATTTTTTTAAAAGCGATAGGGTATCTAAAGAATATATAGACATTAATAAATCACTAGGAATAGATACAAATGAGTTTGTTGTGGCGAGGGGCAATGTTAATAAAGTTAATGATTTATTCTCAGGATATACTTCTCGTGAAGTATCGGCTGACGATAAAAAAATATATCGAAATAAAATAAATGGTTTTTTATCTTCTCTAAAGAGTCGTGATTTATACAATCTTGTTGATAATATTAAAAACAGAGAACTAGATATTATATTGTTTAGATACCTCTGGAGTAATGAGTTTCTTGATAAAGAAGACACACTGATTAATTTGGTTTTAAGATTAGAATTTTTCGATTCAGACTTTAATGAAGAAATCTTTGGAGAAAATTATCCTTTTATCTTTAAGGGGGAGTCTGATAAAAATCTAGCTATAATGAAAAGGATTTTAAGTTTTGATGTAAGTGCCTTCCGGAATGACTATGCTTATGATAAAACTATGCGGTTTGTTGCGAAATTATTTTTAACAGTTTCACACTTACCAGAAGTTTTTGAGTTTTTAATCAGTATTATAAAGGAAGAGAACGATAAGATTAATAACGCAATCGTTAAAGAAGCTGTTTTAACTTATGTTTTTGCGGGAGAAGGTTGCGAAGAATTTCGACCTTTAATGAAGCTGTCTAAACAACAGGTAGAGCACTTGTTAGATGCGGTGAGCGATTCGTTATTAAACACGCCTTATACGCCAAGCGCGGTCAGGGTACTATATAGCTGCAATAATCCTAGCGCAAAGAGTTGGTTTTTAAGCAAACTTGATAATCAGGAATGGTTGAGCCAGTTTTCACATTTATCTGATTACGGTGAGCCTCTAGACGTGAAGATCAATAAGGCGTTGGCGGATACGTTAGCGTATTTGCCATGACATAAATAGTTAAAGTGAGTCGCCGCATTGAATCAACAAGGAAACGACTCACTTTTGCAGAATATGCTTTATGTATTGGCTGTTAAACCTCTTCTACTTCGTCATCCAATTCGGTGCGCAGGGCTTCCATATTTAGCAGTTCCGCGGCTATCTCTAAGGTCTCAGTGCTTTTAATGAAATCGCTGCCAATCGCTTCGTTGTCACAAATAGCGCGTACAAAATCACCTTCATGTGCATGGACCTCGCATGACACTCCATTCACGAATAGTACGTAATTTTTAACCTGCTTTTGGCGATAAGCAAAACGGCTGCCTTCAGCCCGAAACAGCAGACCACCATTGTCTAAATACTCTTGCAACTCTTTTGGTGATATCGGTTCTGCCTCGTCGTCAGGCTGCATAAGCTCTGGATATTTAGGTTCGGTCATGTACTGACCAAACCAGTCTTCTAACAACCCCGGTTCTTTCAAGTAACTTTCGAAAATATCCCGCACTTTATTAAAGGCGTCATTATCAATGAGGGACGGGCTATCTTGTAACTTGATATCAGTATCGGCGTAGCGCATTTCATTGGTTACTTGTTCACCAACAAAGTCCGTAAAGTTGCGAAGAATCTCTGCATGAGAAGGCGCTCTAAAACCGACAGAGTAGGTGATGCAATTGTCCGTTTCAGCAATGCCGTTGTGGCCTAGTTGAGGAGGAACATACAACATATCACCAGGGTTAAGTATAAAGCTTTCTTCAGCGTCCCACTCTGGGAGTATCATTACCGGTGCGTCGTTACGGCGCGGTGAACCCTCGTGATATTGACCGCCGACTTCCCAGCGTCGTTGACCTTCAGCTTGTAGTAAGAACACATCGTAATTATCAAAATGTGGGCCTACACCACCGCCTTTAGGTGCATAACTGATCATTAAATCATCGATACGCCAGCTAGGAATAAAGCGAAATTGATCAAGTAGCGCCTTCGCTTCAGGTACCCAATGATCGACGGCTTGTACTAATAATGTCCAGTGCGTTTTAGGTAGGGATGCAAAGCGCTCTTCATCAAACGGACCGTTTTCCAGTGACCATTCATCATTGGATGGGTTTTGAATAATGAGCCGAGATTCGACATCCGCTTCGCAGGCTAAACCCGCTAATTCGTCTGCACTGACGGGCGGTTCAAAATCGGGAAACGCATTTCGAATTAGCAGTGGTTTTTTTTGCCAATATTCGGATAAAAATTGCTCGGGGGTTATGTCCCCTAACGGGTAGCTATCGATCATCGTTTTAGAAGCTCTACTAATTCGTTTGCGGTATCTTCCATCTGCGCCATGATCTTACGCTGATCTTTAGCTGCCATTGCTGCTACGCGGTTGTTCCCAACGATGCGGATACATTTTTGTAGAGTAAGTGCGCATTCTTGAATACCGGCAATGTTATTTTCGTAAGCTTCCATTTCAGCCGATACGGATTCTATTCCCAATTGTAGGTCTCGGGCTTGGTCGCGTAATGATTTTAGATCGGTATGCATTATGATTCAGTCCTTGTCAGAATTGCCACTGGCTTGTCGTTTTAAGGTATCTTGTACTGAGCTTAGAATACCTCTAAGCATACCAAGTTCCGCTTTTTCAGGTCGAGTACGATTAAAGTAGCGTTTTAGTTTTGCCATCGCACGGCCTTCATGCTGTGGTATTAGAAATTGTGTGGTACGTAACACTGTTTCTAGGTGGGTATAAAATAAAGTCATCTCTTTTTGACGGGGGTATTCATAGTCTGTTGTTTTAATCGTTTCGTCTTGAGAGGCTACCCATACCTCGTAGCATAACAGTTGTATAGCCTGAGCCACGTTTAACACTGGGTATTCAGGGTTGGCTGGGATATACACATGGTAGTTGCACATTTGAATTTCTTCATTGAGCAGCCCCATAGTTTCGCGGCCAAATACGATCGCTATATTGCCATTAGGTGCTTCTTCTATAACTTGTTTGGCGCATGTGCGTGCATCTTGGATGGGTAGGTCGAATGTGCGAGAGCGTGCACTGGTCCCCACCACCATCTGACAGTCAGCAATAGCCTCTTCCAACGTATTGACAACGGTTGCGGCATCTAAGACGTCTTTGGCGCCTGCTGCACGAGAGTCTGCTTCCGGATGAGGATATTCTTGGGGATCGACTAACCATAAATTGGTTAACCCCATATTTTTCATGGCCCGGGCGGCGGCACCTATATTTCCTGGGTGGAAGGTATTAATTAGAACAATACGAACATTCGATAACATAGCAATTGGCCTATAAAAACAGGCGGTTATTATAGGCCAGTGTAGCTATGGGATGAAGTCTACAAGTGCGTTATCCCTAGGATAGTTTTAAATCTTACTTGGTGCTTGTGTTAGCCTTATTTGTAATGTGTGCTTCCATTGTGTCTCGTTGGGCAAGTGAAGGGAAAATGAATGTCCAAATACCGACGACAACTAAGGTGCCAACGCCACCAATCACAATCGCGGGTACTGTGCCAAATAATGCAGCCGTTGCTCCTGACTCAAATTCGCCTAGCTGGTTAGATGAGCCAATAAAAATAGAATTGGCCGCGCTCACTCTTCCACGCATTTCATCTGGTGTTTCGAGCTGGACAAGGGTAGATCGGATTACGACACTAATCATATCTGCCATACCAAGCATAAACAGAGCAAAAACCGAAAGATACAAGTTGGTCGATAGGCCAAATACGATAGTGGCAACACCAAATATGGCAACTGCTCTCAACATAATTTTACCGACATTACGCTTTAGCGGCCTGCGCGCCAGGTAGATTGACATCACAACCGCGCCAAGAGCTGGCGCACTTCTTAAGATACCTAAGCCCCAAGGGCCTGTTTCTAATATATCTTTTGCCACAATCGGTAATAATGCCGTTGCGCCTCCCAGTAACACCGCAAACATATCTAGTGAAATCGATCCCATGACTACAGGGTTGCGGCGTATATAGGTTAGACCACCAAGCAAATAAGTAAGCGTTACCGGTGCTTTAGCTTTAACCGTGTGGTTGTAATGTAAACGATATAAAAATAGCCCAGATAGCACAAAGCAAAGCGTGCTGCTGGCGTACAAAACATCAGGGCCTAGCAGATAAATAAAGCCGCCAATCGCCGGGCCAGCAATCACCATTGCTTCTCGGGCCGAGGCCATTAATGCCATCGCCGACGCGAGACGATTTGATGGAACAAGGTTGGGTACTAAGGCCTGTAAAGCGGGCATTTCAAATGATCGAGAAATCCCTAAAGCGATAGCACAACCATAGATAAGATGAGGTGTCATTTGGTGGTACAGGTTGCCGATAGCTAGGGTCAACACGGTTAGAGCCATTAATGCTCGGCAAGCCAAAATAATCGTAAGTCGGTTGTATTGATCGGCGATGTGCCCTACGACAAGTGTTAATAAAAGCTGAGGTAAGAACTGAGCTAAACCAACTAAGCCAAGGCTCAATGCACTGCCAGTTAAATCATACATCTGCCATCCAATACCAACACTCAGCATTTGAAAAGCAAAAGTAGATAAAATTTGACCTGAAAAAAAGCGGAAGAAATTATTATCTTTTAAAAGAGAGGTATCAGTCATGAAAATGAGCCTTAAGCACCAGAAGATTGCTAAGAAGACACACAGTTTACACACCCCAAAAAATGGCGACTAATAACAATCTCGTAAAATAACGTTCCGTTTTTGGCATGATGTGGTCTATCCAGCCCGATAAAACATGCAGAGTGTTTAAATCCGCTAGATTCAAGGTTGATAATTTGTTTCACTGAACCAACGGTTTCTTATTTCCTTTTTTCATTGCTGAACAGGCAGGTATTCGTTCATGACAGAACAAGTCACAGGTCGCTTAACTACACGTACAATTGCTATGCCCGCGGATACAAACCCCGCCGGTGATATTTTTGGTGGATGGGTGCTGTCTCAAATGGATATTGCGGCGGGTATTTGTGCCGGTCAAAGAGCTCAAACTCGGGTTGTAACGGTTTCACTAGATAGCATGAGCTTTATAAGGCCGGTGAAAGTAGGGGATATATTGGGTGTTTATACAAAAATAGCCAGTATTGGCCGTACATCTATGGTTGTTCATGTTGAAGCATGGGTGCGCCGTGAGCGTATTGGGTTGCGCGAAAAAGTGACGGAGGGGAATTTCAAATTTGTGGCGATTGATGAAAGCGGAAGCCCAACTCCAATTCCTGATGAGAAGGACTTACCCGACTATGCGCTGCCAGGCTACGAAATGTGAGTTACAACAGGTTCAATAGGCGTAGGTTTTGAAGCGCATTCTTTAAATATGCGCTTTGTACAATGTTGGCAGATACTACTGTCTGCCTCGTGCATCATGATTTCAATCGCTTCTTCGGGTGTTTCACAAAAACGCGCCTTTCCTAGTTTGCGTAACCCGCCATTCTTTTCCATTTCGTCCAATACTGTTCCTTTGAGCGAGCAGAAAAGCAGATGACCACCACGGACTTCTATCCTATGGATCTCTTGCTCTAGCATTTCTATCGCTGCAATATCAATAAAGTTTATACCTTTACCCACCACAATAATTTTAGGCGGGGAGGGTAAGCTGCTGGCGAGCTTGCGCAAATGTTGTTGAATATGATCAACAGCGCCAAAGAATAAGGAACCATCAATTCGAATGATTTTAATTTGTGGGCACTCATCAGCCGTGAAGCGCTTAACATTGCGAATAGGCCGCTTAGGACGATCGATAATAGGCGCGACATCGATAATTGTTGGCTTTGATGTTCGCTGTAGGTAAAACACCAAAGAAAAGATAACGCCGACATAAATAGCAAACTGCAATTCGAGTAGTAATGCTGCAAAAAAGGTTAACGACAGTACCCAAGCATCATGTCTGCTGGCTTTAACTATTGAAATTATTTCATTGATTTTAAACAAATTATAAGCAATAACAATTATACATCCGGCAACGGCAGCAGCCGGCAAATAACGCGTAAGGTGTGGTAAAAAGAAAACAATTAGAGCTAAACCTAGTGCCATCACTAATGAGGCGACGGGTGTTTTAGCGCCGGCGTCATAGTTAGCGGCAGAGCGAGTAAACGAACCAGAGGATGCAAAGCCGCTGAGTAAACTTGTCCCTATATTTGCGGCACCTTGTCCTATAAATTCTCGATTACCACTCAAGTGTTGATGGGATTTTCGTGCCAATGATCTTGCAATAGTCACAGCTTCAATCAGCCCGAGCATGGCTAAAGCAAAAGCACCCGAAAATAAATCGGATACTTTGGATGTATCAATTAGCGCTACGCTGACCGTAGGTAATGATGCAGGAATGTCCCCTATATAATCCATGGTATGTTGTGTATCGATAACGAATGCACTGAGAGACCCAGCAACCAGAGCGATAACAAGGTAAGGTAAGCGAGGTATCCACTGTTTAATGGCCAATGCGATGATTATTGTAACCAGGGCGACTGTAACCGAGGCTAGGTGAATGTGCTCAGGGTGCAGCACAAGAGACCAAACGTAATGATAGAAGGGTTCTGTTGTTTCGGAAGTCTGCTTTGCTACCCCCATAACGGCGGGCAACTGGCTGGCTGCAATGAGTAAAGCCGCCCCAGACGTAAAGCCAACGATTACGGTATGGGATATAAAATTGACCAACGCTCCTAAACGCAACAATCCAAGACCCAGCTGAATGATCCCAGTGAGCAAGGTTAGTGTGAGAACGGTACTGATGTAACCCTGTGAGCCGATAGTTGCGTACTCACTGGCAATACTCATGACCACAATAGAAATAGCGGCAGCAGGCCCCGTAACAAGGTGATACGAAGATCCCATAAAAGCGGCGATGACCGTGGCCACCATGGCTGTATAGAGGCCATACTCGGCAGGCATACCAGCTATCAGAGCGTAGGCGATTACCTGAGGTAAGGTGATTATGGCCCCAGTAAGGCCTGCTTGAATGTCAGCTTGTGCTGTGTGTTTGCTGTAGTTTGATAACCATTCGGGAGCTTTTATCGAACGAGCACTAAATACAGACACAAGAAACTCCAAGTAATCAGGCTACTTAAGTAGTAGCCTAATATGACTTATTTTACTTTATCTTCAATAAGTTGTCTTAGCAACTTAATCTCATTTTGTAGCTCTGACATGGAAGGTTCACTCGCCGCTTTAGCCTCAGCTTTTTCCTTGGCTTCGCGAGAGCTTTCGCTTTCCATAACGTTAACGACAATACCAATCACCATGTTGAGGAAGGCAAAAGCTGTTAAAAATATGAAGGTTAAATAATAGATCCAACTTAACGGATAGACCTCCATGGTCTCATACATTACATCGGTCCAGTCTTCAAAAGTCATCACACGAAAAAGCGTCAGTAACGATATGGTTATATCTCCCCATAAATCTTCATTTATGTGTGCAAACAGGGATGCGCCCGCCGCGGCGTAGATATAGAAAATAATAAACATTAATAAAATTACGTAGCCTAACTGCGGCATTGCTTTGATGAGTGAATTTAGCAGCATACGTAATTCAGGAATGATGGATACCATCCTCAATACACGGAATATACGTATTAAGCGCCCAACCAACGCCATTTCGCTATCGTCGATAGGAACCAAGCTAACCACTACAATAAGCGTATCAAATAGGTTCCAAGGGTCTTTAAAAAAGGATCGTTTATTTGGGTCTCCAATGAACCGGATCACAATCTCTACCATAAAGAAGAGGGTTATGCCGATATCTAACCATCGTATGAGCTGGAGTATGTTGGGAGATACATCGTACGTTTTAGCACCTATCACTAGGGCTGAGAAAATAATGACTGAAATGACGAAAAATTCAAAAAAGCGATTGCTACGAATAGCATAAAAGCGCGCTTGAAGGTCTTTGGAGTTCATGTTGTGCCCATGAGGTGAGTAACAATTATCTGTAATGATAAGGCGTCACTTTACTGCGGAAACTACTAAATGTGTAGTGGCATTTGGGGCTTAATTTGAAGTGTCGATAACTTGGTTCCGGCCATGCCCTTTGGCGTTGTACAATGCTTGGTCAGCTCGTTTGAGTACATCGCTAATGCCTTTGTCATTAGGGCTGTAGTAAGCGACTCCTATGCTCATCGTTATAGAGAACGAATGTGCTTTCCAAGTGATCTCTTCTTTTTCTAACGAGGCTCGCAGGTGTTCGGCTTTATGTAAAACATTATTGTTAGAGAGGTCAGTTATGATGGCGGCGAACTCCTCGCCCCCTATACGAGCCGTTATATCTGAGCTACGCAATGAAGCCTGCATCACATGTGCTAACCTTTTTAAAGCGACATCTCCTGCGTCATGGCCATACGTGTCGTTTACTTGTTTAAACAAATCAACATCCATTACAAGTATGGCATAAGAGCGTTTATAGCGGGCTGATTGGCTATGGATTAGAGAGCCAAGTTCGAAAAAGGCGCGCCGATTATTGAGTTGTGTAAGCACATCAGTACGGGCGTCTTTTTCTGCTTTTATACGCAGCTGGTTTAACTCTTGGGTGCGTTCGAACACGCGCTTTTCTAACAGGTCCTGCTCTGTTTGTAAGGCATTAACGAGATATCTACGTTTGCGATTAACAACTGACAATATGATAGAAAGCACGATAAATAGCGTTAGCGCCAAGAGTGTAAGGTTAATTTGTAATTTATAGCTTTCATAAAATGAAGGAAAATCATTAATCAGAATAGTAGTGTCAGGAAAATCTTTTTTGTTAATACCAAATCGCTCAATTTGAATAACGTCATAATAGTATTCAAAAGCGTCTTTGGTTGTTGGAAGGGGCTGATGTCCAAAGTATAGGGCTGCGTTGCCTGCTAAATTACCCACACGCTCGCCTGAAAGCAGGTAGCCGCCCACTACGCCGCTTCCCATCAAAGACTCCCAAACAGAGAAAACGGGGGCATTGGCTGCCTCTGAAATTATTTGAGCCGCTTTATAGGGGATAAAGTCTTTTCCGGCACCGTCTTTAAAGATTAACAGGTAGAAGATAGCGCTGTTTTCAGGTAAGCGGCTCACTTCCTCGACAAGTTCTGTCATCGGCTTATCGACTAAAAAAGTAATGGAATCATTGAGCAAAGAAGTTGGCAATGCTTCCTTAAAGCGCTGCAGTTGGTTTCTACCGCTGTAAGATAGACTATCTGCTACGACATAAATATTGTCCGGGTTGTAAATCCGAAGCATCTCATTAAAGGAGCCGAGGTAATCTTCAAAAATAGGGATGAGGCTTTCATCGCTAGATAGGGTAGCAGTAACTTTGTCGCTATCAGGGAAATAAAATCGATGAATATTTTTAAAGAGAGACTGATTTTTCATCAGAAATTCGACGGCTGGTAAGCTTTCAGCTACCACGCTTTCTAATTCAATCGATTTGTACTTTTGGGTCAAATAGGTAGCAAATACATCTTGATAATCTTCAGTAGGAAACCGTTCCGCATCGAGATGTTCTGTATAGACTATAGTATTTGGTTCCGCATCCATTGCCTGTAAGAATCCACGCTCAACGGATTGTTGCCAAGGAAGCTGTTCACTCCATGAGTTAATGATCAAAACAGATTTGCTAGTTTCTGCCATCACTATTGTTGAGTAGCCTAATGCTAAAAGTAACCCTAAAACCGATCGAAGTTTTAGCAATATCACCATCCCAGATTCCATAGAGTTGTTCTGCCATCTCTGTCTAGTTGCCTAAGAATGAGTAAAATTGATGCAAAACGTTTATAGGCACAGTGTTAGTAAAGCATACATTTAAGAAAATGCCATACGAGGGGATAAGGAGAGATGTATTGAAAATGCTGGTAGGTAAGGGCGGAATTAGTGTAATAAAGTGCTTAGTAATGCTTGATGATAGATCAGCCCCGAAGGGTCTTAATCAAGCGTGACTAAGACCGGTAGCAGATGAACGCTTTTTGCTTACGAATAGTGATTTAACACCAGAAAACACAGAAGAAAGCATTTGAGCTATATACTCAGCGCGCTCAGCTTGTGCTTGAATCATGATTTTTTCAGCTTGAGTCATGTAAGAGGTGTCAACGTTATCTATTAGATCAGCGACAGACTTGCGGTTTAAGTTAGACATGATTTGCTCCAGTAAAATTGTTGGCCATTAGCCTTTAGTCGTAATGATAGGGATATCATGAGAGAACGACAAACGACAAATTTGATCGTCATAGATGAGAAAAAGTAATCATTTGTTGGTGGGCTGCTATCAGGCTAAGTCATATATGCTTGGATTATTTGAATCACTAAAGTCCTACCGCACTTTTTAGATCGCTAGAACGGCTGTAACTATTGGTAATTCACGAAATGTGTAGACCATAATTTTAGTCTAATAGGGAGCGGCTCAAGAGGTGTTGTTAATATAAAACGAAATTAAAGCGTAAAAAAAGCGTCTATAAAAGACGCTTTTTTAGATGAACTCAGTTTTTCTATTAGAACTGGTTCATCGTATTGTCTTTACCAGACGCTTTCAATGCGGCATCACCAGAGAAGTACTCTTTGTGATCATCACCCATGTCAGAACCAGCCATGTTTTGGTGCTTAACGCAGGCGATACCTTGACGGATCTCTTTACGTTGTACGCCAGCGACATAACCCAAC
>NZ_MRCI01000008.1 GCF_001922575.1 Neptunomonas phycophila
CGGCTTCACCACCGAAAACTTCTGCACATACGCGAGTCAGTGCTGCTGTCAAAGTTGTTTTACCGTGGTCAACGTGGCCAATAGTACCTACGTTAACGTGCGGCAGATTACGTTCAAATGATTTCTTTGCCACGAGAAATTACCTCTTTATCTGGCGAATTAATTATCTTTCATCACCGCTTCAGCGATGTTGTTAGGAGCTTCAGCATAGCTGTCAAATTCCATTGAGTAGGTCGCACGACCTTGAGTAGCGGAACGCAAATCAGTTGCGTAACCGAACATCTCACCCAGCGGAACTTGAGCATTGATAACCTTACCTGATGACGTATCTTCCATACCTTGAACAAGGCCACGACGACGGTTAAGGTCACCCATCACATCACCCATATAGTCTTCTGGAGTAACAACCTCGACTTTCATCATAGGCTCCAACAGACAAGGGCTAGCTTGCATAGCGTATTTTTTCAGCGCTTGAGACGCTGCAATTTTAAACGCCATTTCGTTCGAGTCAACATCATGGAAAGATCCATCATATAGACGCGCTTTCAGGCCGATTAGCGGATAGCCGGCGATAACACCGTTTTTCATCTGCTCTTCGATACCCTTTTGAACGGCTGGGATGTATTCCTTAGGAATAGCACCACCAACGATCTCGTTAATGAACTCCAACCCTTCTTCATCTGAAGGACTGAATTCAACAACAACGTGACCATACTGACCGCGACCACCTGACTGACGAGCAAACTTATGGTTTGCAACAACCGGCTGACGGATCTTCTCACGGTAGGCTACCTGCGGCTTACCGATGTTCGCTTCTACACTGAACTCACGACGCATACGATCGACAATGATATCCAGGTGAAGCTCACCCATACCAGAGATGATTGTTTGGCCAGACTCTTCGTCAGTTTCAACGCGGAAAGATGGATCTTCTTGCGCTAGCTTACCTAAAGCAACACCCATTTTTTCTTGGTCTGCTTTAGTCTTAGGTTCAACCGCAACCGAAATTACCGGATCCGGGAATTCCATACGCTCAAGAATGATACGACTGTTAGGATCACACAAGGTGTCACCTGTCGTTACATCTTTCATACCGATCAATGCTGCAATATCACCCGCGCGTACTTCTTTAATTTCTTCACGGTTGTTTGCATGCATCTGAACCATACGACCTACACGCTCTTTCTTGCTTTTCACGGAGTTAATAACACTGTCACCAGAGTTAAGAACGCCCGAGTAAACACGAACGAAAGTCAGTGTACCCACAAATGGGTCTGTCGCGATTTTAAACGCTAACGCAGCAAAAGGAGCATTATCATCAGCTTCACGAGAAGCAACAGTCTCATCTTTATCGTCTAGCGTACCTTCAATGGCTTTAACTTCCACTGGAGACGGCAAGTATTCGATAACAGCGTCAAGTACAGCCTGAACACCTTTGTTCTTAAACGCAGAACCCGCCTGCATCAGAACAATTTCGTTTGCCAGTGTACGAGCACGTAGACCTGCTTTAACTTCCTCATCAGTTAACTCACCTTCTTCAAGGTATTTTTCCATTAACTCATCAGTAGATTCAGCAGCCGCTTCAATCATTTGCTCACGCAACTCTTCAGCTTTGGCTTGCAAGTCTGCTGGGATATCTTCCAGCTCGTACGTCATACCTTGGTCAGCTTCGTTCCACATGATCGCTTTCATGCGAATCAAGTCGACAACGCCTTTAAACTCGTCTTCAGCACCAATCGGGAAGTTGATTGGTACAACGTTTGCACCCAGACGCTTCTTCAACTGGTCAACAACCATAAAGAAGTCAGCACCAGCACGGTCCATCTTGTTAACAAATACCATACGTGGAACTTCGTACTTGTTAGCTTGACGCCATACGGTTTCAGTTTGAGGCTGAACGCCTGAAGAAGCACATAGAACAACTACCGCGCCATCAAGTACACGCAAAGAACGTTCTACTTCGATCGTGAAGTCAACGTGCCCTGGAGTATCGATGATGTTTACGCGGTGGTCTTCAAACTGCTGGTTCATGCCTTTCCAGAAACAGGTAGTAGCAGCAGACGTGATAGTAATACCACGTTCCTGCTCCTGTTCCATCCAGTCCATCGTAGCCGCACCGTCGTGTACTTCACCGATTTTATGAGACAAACCAGTGTAGAAAAGTACACGCTCGGTAGTAGTTGTTTTACCAGCGTCTACGTGAGCAACGATACCGATGTTACGGTAACGTGTAATAGGAGTTTTACGAGCCACAACTCAATCCTCTGGGTTTAGAAGCGATAGTGAGCAAAAGCTTTGTTAGCTTCAGCCATACGGTGCACGTCTTCACGTTTCTTAACAGCAGCACCACGACCTTCAGCCGCATCTAATATTTCGCCAGCTAGACGCAGAGCCATGGATTTTTCACCACGCTTACGAGAAGCATCAACTAACCAACGCATAGCTAAAGCCATACGACGAGAAGGACGCACTTCGCAAGGAACTTGGTACGTAGCACCACCCACACGGCGTGATTTAACTTCCACAGCCGGCTGGATGCTTTCTAGTGCCTTGTCGAACAGTTCGAGTGGTTCAGATTTAGCGCGCTCTTCAACTTTGTCGAGTGCACCGTACACGATACGTTCAGCAACAGATTTCTTACCGCTGACCATAACGTGGTTAATGAATTTTGCCAGTGTAATGTTACCGAATTTTGGATCCGGCAGTATTTCGCGCTTCGCAGCGACACGTCTTCTAGGCATGATAAGCCCTCTTCTAATAATTAAAGGTCTTCAGGAACTTCAGGCAGATTTCTACTACCTGACCTTACTCTTACCGTGTCCGGCCTAGCTAAAACTTAGTACTGGTCTTTAAGAAACGGAGCCACTACTACTTTCAAGCCCACCGAGCAACTAACGGTGATTAAGACTTAGGACGTTTTGTACCGTATTTAGAACGGCCCTGTTTACGATCGTTGACACCTGAACAGTCAAGTGCGCCACGAACTGTGTGGTAACGAACACCTGGCAAGTCTTTTACACGACCGCCACGGATCAATACAACACTGTGTTCTTGCAAGTTGTGACCTTCACCGCCAATGTATGAAGATACTTCGTAGCCGTTCGTTAGACGAACACGGCATACTTTACGAAGAGCCGAGTTTGGCTTCTTCGGAGTAGTAGTGTAAACACGCGTACAAACACCGCGACGCTGAGGGCAAGCCTGAAGGGCTTGTGCGTCACTTTTTTGTACTTTGCGCTTACGTGGCGAGCGAACCAATTGGTTAATTGTTGCCATTAAGCAAACTCCACGTTTTCACGTTTGTTATAAACACCAAAACCGGATTCTAAAAAGAACCCGGCACTAAGGGGGCGGAATTTTAATCAATTCCGCCCTACTTCGTCAATCTTTGATTAAAAATTAATCAGAGCTAGACATTGAGGCATTCAGCGCTGCTGTCAACGCTTCTTGTACCTCTTCTGCGCTCACTGTCTCAGTTCCCTGCGACAATGCACGCTTACGCTTACGTTCTGAGTGATAAGCCAAACCAGTACCGGCTGGGATTAATCGACCCACAACAACGTTTTCTTTTAGTCCGCGCAAGAAGTCTTGCTTACCAGTAACCGCACCTTCCGTTAATACACGAGTGGTTTCTTGGAAAGAGGCTGCTGAAATAAACGACTCTGTTGCCAACGATGCTTTAGTAATACCTAACAACACACGCTCGAACTTAGCTGGGATCTTACCAGCCGCTTCTAGCGCTTCGTTTTCAGCAATTACCGCTGCGTATTCAACCTGTTCACCTGGGATCAGTGTTGAATCGCCCGCACTTGTTACTTCAACTTTACGCAACATTTGACGAACAATAACTTCAATGTGCTTATCGTTGATGATTACACCTTGGAGGCGATAAACCTCTTGGATTTCATTAACGATATACTCAGCAAGACGCTCTACACCCAAGATACGTAAAATATCATGTGGGTTAGATGGGCCGTCAGAGATAACCTCACCTTTAGCAACCGTCTCACCTTCGAATACGTTCAAGTTACGCCATTTTTGAATCATCAATTCAAACGGCTCAGCATCCGGGGGCGTGATTACCAAGCGCTTCTTACCTTTGGTCTCTTTACCGAACGTCACTGCACCAGTGATTTCAGCAAGGATAGAAGACTCTTTTGGCTTACGCGCTTCGAACAAGTCAGCTACACGTGGTAGACCACCGGTAATATCCTTGTTGACCGAACCTTCTTGAGGGATACGCGCCAATACATCACCGATAGACACTTTCGCGCCATCCGCTAAGTTGATGATTGCTTTAGCAGGCAATAGGTATTGAGCAGGAGAATCAGTACCCGCGTAGTTAATATCGTTACCTGCAGCATCCACCAACTTGATCATTGGGCGAATATCTTTACCCGCTGCTGGACGGTCTTTAGCATCCAACACTTCGGTAGTCGATAGACCTGTTAGCTCATCAATTGTCTGCTTAACGGTAATACCATCTTCCATACCAGAGAAGACAACAGTACCTTCCACCTCAGAAATGATTGGGTGGGTATGCGGGTCCCAGTTAGCAACGACAGCACCGGCATTAACAGCATCGCCGTCTTTAACGCCAATAACTGCACCATAAGGAAGCTTATAACGCTCACGCTCACGGCCGTGCTCATCGGTAATACCCAGCTCACCAGAACGCGATACCGCCACTAACTTACCTTCCGGCGTTTCAACAAACTTCAAGTTGTGTAGACGAACTTCACCGCCGTTCTTAACTTGAACGCTATCAACAGCCGCTGCTCGAGATGCCGCACCACCGATGTGGAACGTACGCATTGTTAACTGTGTACCTGGCTCACCGATAGATTGAGCAGCAATAACACCAACCGCTTCACCTGGGTTAACCTGGTGGCCACGTCCCAAGTCACGACCGTAACACGACGCACAAATACCGAAGCGTGTATCACAAGTAATCGCTGAGCGAACAAGAATTTCATCGATAGACGAGTAGATCTCATCGTTAGTTAAACGCGCTACCCAAGTCTCATCAATCAGTGTGCCTTTAGGAATCAAGACATCAGATCCTGTTGGATCTAATACATCAGTCGCTACAACACGACCCAACACTCGATCACCCAAGCCAACAACGATATCGCCGCCTTCAATCATAGGCTGCATTACAAGGCCGTTCTCTGTACCACAATCATGTTCAGTTATAACAACGTCTTGCGCCACATCGACCAAACGACGAGTCAAGTAACCTGAGTTAGCCGTCTTCAATGCCGTATCGGCCAAACCTTTACGAGCACCGTGAGTCGAGATGAAGTACTGAAGTACGTTCAAACCTTCACGGAAGTTCGCAACGATTGGCGTCTCAATGATAGAGCCGTCTGGCTTAGCCATCAGACCACGCATACCCGCCAACTGACGAATCTGTGCAGCACTACCCCGGGCACCGGAGTCAGCCATCATATAAACCGAGTTAAACGACTCTTGCTCAACCTCATTACCTTCACGGTCAATGACCATGTCAGTTTTCAAGTTTTCCATCATGCGCTTAGCCAACAATTCGTTAGCACGCGACCAGATATCGATAACCTTGTTGTATTTCTCGCCTTGCGTTACCAAACCATCAGCGAACTGACGCTCAATATCTTTAACTTCTGCATCAGCTTCACCAACAATAGTCGCTTTCTCATCAGGAATAACGAAATCGTTAACACCGATAGACGAACCAGAAACAGTCGCCTGGCGGAAGCCCATATACATGAGTTGGTCAGCAAAAATAACCGAATCTTTCAAACCACAACGACGGTAAGCTTCGTTAAGCAAACGCGATATGGCTTTTTTCTTCATCGCTTGGTTTACCAACTCAAATGGCAGACCTTTAGGCACGATAGAATAAAGCAGAGCACGACCAACCGTTGTTTCTTTAACTTCTGTTACTTCTGTCTCGTTACCTTCAATATCACGGATAACTTCGTGAATACGCACTTTAATTCGTGCTTGAAGATCAACCTGCTTAGCACCGTAAGCACGCTCAATCTCGTCGAGATCAGAGAAGACCATGCCTTCACCTAGCGCATTGATACGGTCACGAGTCATCCAGTACAAGCCCAAGACTACGTCTTGTGAAGGCACAATGATTGGCTCACCGTTTGCTGGTGAAAGAATGTTGTTCGTAGACATCATCAAAGCACGCGCTTCAAGCTGAGCTTCAATCGTCAATGGAACGTGAACCGCCATTTGGTCACCATCGAAGTCGGCGTTGTATGCCGCACAAACCAATGGGTGCAATTGGATGGCTTTACCTTCAATCAACACAGGCTCAAACGCTTGGATACCCAAACGGTGAAGTGTTGGTGCACGGTTAAGCAGCACTGGGTGTTCACGGATGACTTCATCCAAAATATCCCAGACTAATGGTTCTTCACGCTCAACCATTTTCTTAGCCGCTTTAATCGTGGTTGCATAACCACGTAACTCAAGCTTCGAAAAGATAAATGGTTTGAATAGTTCGAGCGCCATCTTCTTAGGAAGACCGCACTGATGTAGGCGCAAGTATGGGCCTACCACGATAACCGAACGACCCGAGTAGTCGACTCGCTTACCCAACAAGTTCTGACGGAAACGGCCTTGCTTACCTTTGATCATGTCAGCCAAAGATTTCAATGGACGCTTGTTTGAACCAGTAATAGCACGACCACGACGACCGTTATCAAGTAGCGCATCGACCGCTTCTTGCAACATACGTTTTTCGTTACGTACGATGATGTCCGGTGCATTCAGGTCTAATAAACGCTTAAGACGGTTGTTACGGTTGATAACACGACGATATAGATCGTTAAGATCCGATGTCGCAAAACGACCACCATCAAGAGGAACCAATGGACGCAAGTCTGGCGGAAGAACCGGCAGAACAGACATCACCATCCACTCTGGCTTGTTGCCAGACTTGTAGAAGGATTCGCATAATTTAAGACGCTTAGAAAGCTTTTTGATCTTAGTTTCAGAGTTAGTTTGCGGTATTTCTTCACGCAACATCTGAATTTCTTCTTCAAGATCAATTGATGACATGAGCATCTGTACCGCTTCGGCACCCATGCGCGCGTCAAATTCATCACCAAACTCTTCTAATGCTTCGAAGTATTGCTCATCATTTAGCAACTGGCCGCGCTCAAGCGTGGTCAAACCTGGCTCAATAACAACAAATGATTCAAAGTAAAGAACACGTTCGATGTCACGTAGCGTCATGTCTAGCATCAAACCGATACGGGACGGAAGTGATTTCAAGAACCAAATATGCGCAACTGGGCTTGCCAATTCGATGTGACCCATACGGTCACGACGCACTTTAGTCAGCGTAACTTCTACGCCACACTTCTCACAAATAACACCACGGTGCTTCATGCGCTTGTATTTACCGCATAAGCATTCGTAATCTTTTACTGGGCCAAAGATTTTGGCGCAGAATAAACCATCACGCTCTGGCTTGAACGTACGGTAGTTAATCGTTTCAGGCTTCTTCACTTCACCGAACGACCACGAGCGGATCATTTCAGGTGACGCCAGTGTAATCTTGATCGAGTCGAACTCGTCATTCTGGCCTTGTGATTTCAGCAGATTCAGTAAATCTTTCATTATCTACAGCTCCTCGCGGAGTTATGGGCCGAAGCAATTTTCGGCCCCAGTGAATCGGTAATGCCTTATTCGTTCTCAAGCTCGATGTCGATACCCAGAGAGCGGATCTCTTTGATCAATACGTTGAATGACTCCGGCATACCCGGCTCCATTCTATGATCGCCATCTACGATGTTCTTATACATCTTAGTACGACCATTCACGTCATCCGACTTAACAGTTAGCATCTCTTGTAGCGTATAAGCAGCACCATAAGCTTCCAGTGCCCACACTTCCATCTCACCGAAGCGCTGACCACCAAATTGTGCTTTACCACCCAATGGCTGTTGAGTAACCAGACTGTAAGATCCGGTAGAACGGGCATGCATCTTATCGTCAACCAAGTGGTTCAATTTCAGCATGTACATGTAACCAACAGTGACTGGACGGGTGAATTTATCACCAGAACGACCATCAAATAATGCTACTTGGCCGGTATCACTCATATCAGCAAGACGCAGTAATTCTTTAAGCTCGGCCTCTTTTGCACCATCAAATGCAGGTGTAGCCAACGGCACACCACCACGCAGGTTATGAGCCAACTCAAGAATTTCAGCATCAGAGAAGCTATCAAGGTCTTCGTGACGAGACGTTTTCCATCCATCTAGTTCGCTGTTGTAAATGCGATCCAAGAATTCACGAATCTCTTTAACGGTTTCAGCTTTTTCACGCTCAACTTCAAGCATGTTATTGATCTTGCGACCTAAGCCTTTCGCTGCCGCACCCATGTGCGTTTCTAGAACCTGACCTACGTTCATTCGAGACGGTACACCCAGCGGGTTAAGCACGATATCTACCGGCTCACCGTTCTCGTCGTAAGGCATGTCTTCAACCGGCATGATAACGGAGATAACACCCTTGTTACCGTGACGACCGGCCATTTTATCACCTGGCTGGACACGACGCTTAGTCGCTACGTACACCTTAACAATCTTAAGTACACCAGGGGCTAGGTCATCACCAGTTTGCAGCTTGTTCTTTTTGTCTTCGAACTTCTTATCTAGCTCTTCACGACGCTCTTCTAGCTGAGCTTTAGCTTGCTCTAAGGCTTCAGCGACTGAATCGTCTGCAACACGGATTTTGAACCAGTCATCTTTCTTAAGCGTTGACAAGAATTCAGCTGTGATTGTCTGCCCTTTGGTCAGGCCAGATCCGCCTTCAGCTACAACACCTTCTAGCGTGCGTGTTAAACGCTCAAATGTTGCTTGTTCAACGATACGAAACTCTTCGTTCAAATCTTTGCGGATTGCGTCCATTTCGTCTTTTTCGATCGACAACGCACGGTCATCTTTCTTAACGCCGTCACGTGTAAAGACTTGAACATCAATTACCTTACCGGTTGTCCCGCCTTTAACACGTAGAGAGGTATCTTTAACGTCAGACGCTTTTTCACCAAAGATTGCACGTAGCAATTTTTCTTCTGGTGTTAATTGCGTTTCACCTTTAGGCGTTACTTTACCGACCAAGATATCGCCAGGACCTACTTCGGCACCAATGTGCACGATGCCAGATTCATCCAGCTTAGCCAACGCAGATTCACCTACGTTAGGGATATCCGATGTGATTTCTTCTGAACCAAGCTTCGTATCACGAGCCACACACGTTAGCTCTTGAATATGAATAGTGGTAAAGCGGTCTTCTTGAACGACACGTTCTGAGATCAGAATCGAGTCCTCAAAGTTATAACCATTCCAAGGCATGAATGCGATGCGCATGTTTTGGCCAAGCGCCAACTCACCCATATCAACAGACGGACCATCGGCCATAATATCACCACGCTGCACAATCTCGCCTGGGCGTACAATTGAGCGCTGGTTGATACATGTATTCTGGTTAGAACGTGTGTACTTGGTTAGGTTGTAGATATCTACACCCGCATCACCTTGCACTTCGTCTTCGTTAACACGAACAACAATGCGAGCCGCATCAACAGATTCGATAAAACCGCCACGTTTTGCGGTAATACAAACACCTGAATCGCGTGCTACATAACGCTCCATCCCAGTACCAACAAGCGGCTTGTCTGCACGCAAAGTAGGTACAGCCTGACGCTGCATGTTCGAGCCCATCAAAGCTCGGTTAGCATCATCGTGCTCCAAGAACGGAATCAAGGATGCCGCAATCGATACAACCTGACGAGCCGAAACATCCATGTATGCCACTTTATCCGGTGCCATTACAGTCGTTTCGTTAAGGTGACGAACCGTTACCATCTCATCAGTTAAGCGATTATTTTCATCTACCGTAGCTGACGCCTGTGCGATAACGAAATTGTTCTCTTCAATCGCTGATAAGTACTCAATATCATCAGTAACAACACAATCAACGACTTTACGGTATGGTGTTTCTAAGAAGCCGTAATCATTAGTACGCGCAAACGTTGCCAATGAGTTGATCAAGCCGATGTTTGGACCTTCCGGCGTTTCAATTGGACATACACGACCATAGTGAGTTGGATGTACGTCACGTACCTCAAAGCCTGCACGCTCACGTGTTAAACCACCCGGGCCTAATGCAGAAACTCGGCGCTTGTGAGTAACCTCTGAAAGCGGGTTGTTCTGATCCATAAACTGAGACAGCTGTGATGAACCAAAGAACTCTTTCACTGCAGCAGCCACTGGCTTAGCATTGATAAGATCTTGTGGCATCAAGTTATCAGATTCAGCCATGCTTAGACGTTCACGAACAGCACGCTCTACACGCACTAAACCAACACGGAATTGGTTTTCAGCCATTTCACCGACAGAACGAATACGGCGGTTACCCAAATGGTCAATATCATCAACAATGCCTTTACCATTGCGGATATCGATTAGGGTCTTCATAACGTCAAGGATATCTTCTTTACCTAAAACGCCAGAACCTACCTCTTCAGCACGGCCTAGACGGCGGTTGAACTTCATACGACCTACAGCAGACAGGTCATAACGCTCTTCAGAGAAGAACAAGTTCTGGAACAAGGCTTCAGCCGACTCTTTTGTTGGCGGCTCACCTGGACGCATCATACGGTAGATTTCTACCAATGCTTCCAATTGGCTGCGAGTTGGGTCGATACGCAATGTATCCGACATGAAAGGACCACAGTCCAAGTCATTGGTATACAAGGTTTGGAATGTTGTAACATTTGCTGCTGCAAATTTAGTGATTAGATCTTCCGTTACTTCTGTGTTACATGGGCAGATCAGTTCACCGGTTGTTGCATCCAGCATGTCTTGAGCAATAGACTTACCTAACAAGTACTCATTAGGAACGTCCAACTGCGTCATACCTGCATCAGCCATTTTCTTAATATGACGAGGAGTAATACGACGGCCAGCTTCAACGATCACATCACCCTTAGGTGATTTAATCTCAAACGACATGGTTTCGCCACGAAGACGCTCTGGTACCAACTCCATAGACACGCCTTCGTCAGACAGCATCCAGTTAGTACGGTCGAAGAAGATGTCGAGGATCTCGTTAGACTCATAACCCAATGCACGCAACAAAATTGTCGCAGGCAATTTACGGCGACGGTCAATACGTACAAAAAGGGAATCTTTAGGATCAAACTCAAAATCCAACCATGAACCACGGTAAGGAATAATTCGTGCTGAGTACAACAACTTACCAGACGAGTGTGTTTTCCCTTTATCGTGATCGAAGAACACACCAGGAGAACGGTGCAACTGAGAAACGATTACACGCTCAGTACCGTTAACCACAAATGTGCCGTTATCAGTCATCAAAGGCATTTCGCCCATGTAGACTTCTTGTTCTTTAATATCCTTTACCGCTTTATTTGATGATTCGCGGTCGTAGATAACGAGGCGCACTTTTACACGCAAAGGAGCCGCATAGGTCACACCACGCAACTGACACTCTTTGACATCAAAAACGGGCTCACCCAAGCGATAGCCAACATATTCTAATGCGGCGTTGCCAGAATAAGAGACGATCGGAAATACAGATTTGAACGCTGCGTGTAAGCCTTCTTCTTTACGACCCGCGGCATCAACTCCTTCTTGGAGGAATTTGCGGTAAGAATCAAGCTGGATCGCCAGCAGGTAAGGTACATCCATGACTTGCAGCAATTTGCTGAAATCTTTTCGGATGCGTTTCTTTTCGGTGTATGAATAAGCCATCAGTGTTCCTCAGCATGTGCACCAAGTTGAGAAGCAGTCCAGAATTAGAGCTTCCGGTCTGTGCAACCGCTATTTATTTGCTGTCTATAAATAACGGAAAAAGGCCGGTAGCAATTTGCCACCAGCCATAGATATATCAAGCAGTCTCAAGCTGCTTGAAGAGCATAAGCGCGATTACTTAAGCTCAACAGAAGCGCCAGCTTCTTCCAGTGCTTTCTTAAGCTCTTCAGCTTCTTCTTTGCTAGCACCTTCTTTAATAGTAGATGGAGCACCATCAACCATTTCTTTAGCTTCTTTCAGGCCAAGACCTGTAGCGCCACGAACAGCTTTGATTACGTTAACTTTCTTATCGCCAACAGCTGTTAGAACTACGTCGAATTCTGTTTGCTCAGCAGCGCCTGCGCCTGCATCGCCAGCTGGGCCAGCCATTACAGCTGCAGCAGCAGATACGCCGAATTTTTCTTCCATAGCTGAAACTAATTCAACTACGTCCATTACGGACATTTCAGCGATTGCATTGATGATATCATCTTTAGTCAGAGACATGACTTTTTCCTATAAAACTAGTGGAGCCGAAGCTCATTAAAATCGTATTACAAACCCTGCCAATTATGCAGCGGTTTGTTCTTTCTGATCGCGTACGGCAGCGATGGTACGAACCAACTTGCCAGCTGCTGCTTCTTTCATACAGCTCATCAGTTTCGCCAGACCTTCTTCGTATGTTGGCAAGCTTGCCAGCATAGCGACGTCTACAACTTCACCTTCAAATGCTGCTGTTTTCAGCTCAAACTTATCATTGTCTTTAGCGAATTCTTTCAGAATACGCGCACCAGCACCTGGGTGCTCGTTTGAGAATGCAATGATAGTTGGGCCAACGAAAGAGTCAGACAAACATTCGAACGCTGAGCCAGAAACTGCACGACGTGCCAACGTGTTACGAACAACACGTAGCCATACGCCATTTTCACGCGCTTGCTTACGCAAAGCAGTCATGTCTGTCACGGTAACACCGCGAGAGTCAGCAACTACTGCAGAAAGGGCGCCTTTAGCAGCTTCTTGGACTTCAGCGACGATCGCTTTTTTGTCTTCTAGTCCTAATGCCACAATTAACTCCTGGATTGAGTCTTTCGACTATTTACCAAGCTTGGTATTTCGCAAGCTTTCGAGTGTGCGGTGTATTTCACCGTCTGCGCAGGCCAGTTACCCATTAAGATACGTCAAAGCGCATCACCTGCGGTCTTTGACGGCCTTCGTCTCTGTCTAACAGGTCACGAAGACCCTCAAAAAACCTTTAAGGGATTGATTACGCCGTCAAAGACGACTGATCAACCACCAGTCCTGGCCCCATTGTAGAGGACAGAGTAACTTTCTTAATATATACACCTTTAGCAGAAGCAGGCTTCAGCTTTTTCAGGTCAGAGACCAAGGCTTCAATATTTTCGCGGATAGCATCAGCAGTAAATTCAATCTTACCAACACCCGCATGAATGATACCGTTTTTGTCTGTACGGAAACGTACTTGACCGGCTTTAGCGTTTTTAACAGCCGTAGCCACATCGGTAGTCACTGTGCCAACTTTTGGGTTAGGCATTAAACCGCGAGGGCCTAAAACCTGACCAAGCTGACCAACGATACGCATAGCATCAGGTGTAGCAATAACAACGCCAAAGTCTAGATCGCCACCTTTGATGGCTTCAGCTAGATCTTCAAAACCTACAACATCCGCACCCGCTTCTTTTGCTTTCTCAGCGTTTTCGCCTTGAGCAAATACAGCAACACGAACATCGTTACCTGTACCGTTAGGAAGCACAGTAGAACCACGAACTACTTGGTCAGATTTACGTGGATCGACACCCAAGTTAATCGCCACTTCAACCGTTTCTTTAAACTTAACAGTAGAAACTTTTGAAAGGATCTCAACAGCATCAGAGATAGCGTAAGCTTTACCCGCTTCAACTACTTCACGAATCGCCTTTTGGCGCTTAGTTAGCTTAGCCATTACTCTTCACCCTCCACTACAAGACCCATACTACGAGCGCTGCCCGCGATAGTACGTACAGCTGCGTCCATATCAGCAGCAGTCAAGTCAGCCATTTTAGTCGTTGCGATCTCTTCCAACTGAGCACGAGTGACAGTACCCACTTTCTCAGTATTTGGACGACCAGAACCACTCTTCAGGCCAGCTGCTTTTTTAAGCAGAATTGACGCTGGAGGCGTTTTTGTAATAAAAGTAAAGCTGCGGTCACTGTAAACAGTAATTACAACAGGAGTCGGAAGACCAGGCTCTAAGCCTTGAGTCTCAGCGTTAAACGCCTTACAGAACTCCATGATGTTTACACCGTGCTGACCCAATGCAGGACCAACTGGTGGACTTGGATTCGCCTGACCGGCTTTAACCTGAAGCTTAATATAAGCTTGGATTTTCTTAGCCATTGCTATTTCTCCTATGGGTCAACGCTTTTCAGCTACCCGTTTTACAAAGACGCAAAAACTCCGCCTTCGCAGGCAGAGTCTTAACGCTATAAAATATACTCAGATCAGATCTTTTCTACCTGACCAAACTCTAATTCTACTGGAGTTGATCGACCGAAAATCATTACCGCCACTTTCATGCGGTTCTTTTCATAATCAACTTCTTCAACAACGCCATCAAAGTCAGCAAACGGACCATCAGACACACGAACCATCTCACCAGGCTCAAACACTGTCTTAGGCTTAGGCTTATCAACCCCACTCTGAACGCGCGATAAAATCTCATCAGCTTCTCGCGAGCTAATTGGCGCCGGCTTATCCGCCGTACCACCAATAAAACCGAGCACACGATCAGTATGCTTAACCAAGTGCCATGTCTCGTCATTCATTTCCATTTGAACAAGCACATAGCCAGGGTAAAACTTACGCTCTGATTTACGCTTCTTACCATCCTTAATCTCAACCACTTCTTCTGTGGGAACAAGGATATCACCAAACATATCTTCAAGACCGGCTAACGCAATACGCTCTTCCAGAGAAGACTTAACACGCTTCTCGTAGTTCGAGTGAGCATGAATAACATACCAATTCCTAGCCATGCTCTTCTCCTAACCAATCACACTAGAGACAACCCAACCCAATAACGAGTCGAGGCCCCAAAGAAATAAACCTATAACCAACACAGCGACAACAACCATCGCTGTGGTTTGCAAAGTTTCTTGGCGCGTAGGCCATACCACTTTGCGAATCTCATTTTTTGACTCTTTACATAGGGTAAAGAAAGCCTTTCCCTTAGCTGTTTGAAATGCAACAAATCCAGCTACTAAGGCCACAGCAAGCAAGGCCACAACACGATACAACAAAGACTGATCGGCATAATAAGAGTTACCAACCACGCCAGCCGCAACAAGCAGCACAACAACCAACCATTTAAGGCCGTCGAACTTTGATACTTCAGATGTCACTTTAGGGTTCACGCTTATTAGCCTCGGCTTAGTAAAAGCTTACTGCTTGATGCCACCCTTGATTAAGGATGGCAGGCCAGGAGGGACTCGAACCCACAACCTGCGGTTTTGGAGACCGCTGCTCTGCCAATTGAGCCACTGGCCTGTAAAAATCAGGGACGCACATTATAGGCGCACCCCTGAAACTTGGCAACACTTAATTACAAATTAAGCGAAAATCTTAGATACAACGCCTGCACCTACTGTACGACCGCCTTCACGGATCGCAAAACGCAGACCTTCATCCATCGCGATTGGCGCAATCAGAGTAACAACCATTTTAACGTTGTCACCTGGCATTACCATTTCTACACCTTCTGGCAATTCGCAGTTACCTGTCACGTCAGTTGTACGGAAGTAGAACTGTGGACGGTAGCCTTTGAAGAATGGAGTATGACGACCACCTTCATCTTTGCTCAGTACGTATACTTCACATTCGAAGTTCGTGTGCGGGTTAATTGTACCTGGCTTAGCCAATACTTGACCACGCTCAACATCATCACGCTTAGTACCACGCAACAATGCACCAACGTTCTCACCTGCACGACCTTCGTCAAGCAACTTACGGAACATCTCAACACCAGTACATGTTGTCTTAGTAGTTTCGCGGATACCAACGATTTCAATCTCTTCGCCGACTTTAACGATACCACGCTCTACACGGCCTGTTACTACTGTACCACGACCAGAGATAGAGAATA
>NZ_MRCI01000009.1 GCF_001922575.1 Neptunomonas phycophila
TCAATGCCAAAAAGCGCTGATACAGATTCTTCACCTGCTAGACGAGTTAGCAAAAAAACATCGTCACCGAGTGGGGTATCAATTGCCAACAAACGGCTTTGCTGCTTAAAGTCAGCCATACACTTCCTTGTGTTACGCTACAAACACACCAGTTACACTCAAACTAGTGTGTATTAAATCGTTTAATGTGGAAAAATAGCGATGTAATAGGTCATCTACATCGATAAACCCAAGACAACAGCTCATGCTGCTGCCTTGGCAGAAAGACCTAAGCTTACAAACGAACACCTGTAGCGATGTCATAACCAGCAGGCACGCTACCTTCTGGTTGATGCTGCTCGTTCCATGTTGTGTATTTCATCTCTACTTTAGTGAAGTTAAGAGAAACAGCTTCAACAGGGCGGTCACCGTTACTCATCACACTGTAACCACTAATTAGCGTATTAGTCAGCGTGTACTCCATATAAGTTTCGATACCTGAAGAGCTGGTTTGAGCCATATGAATTTTTGCTGTTTTACCTTGGCCAACGCAAGATTCAGCGAAAAATAGTGGAGAGGTCTTATCCATTTTAGTCGTTAGCGTGATCTCACCAACAACCGGCGTAGTTGATTCGCGATCTTTACCCTGACCAGGCTTGGTGGTCAAACTACGAGTCACATTCCATTCCATTGAGTCACACTCAACCCAATTCTCGTGGCCCGCTGCCGTCACATCACCATCAATACCATCGATCTTTAAATAAATTGCCATGAGTTTACAGTTCCTTTTTTTGACAAATTTATAATGCAGGAGACCCCTGCACTTACAAATCCTTTAACGAAGCCAACTAACATTAGCTCAATTAAAGGGTGTTTCCCCATTTTAAAAACAGTCGTCCGCCATGGACTACTTCCAGAAAACACAATATAAAAAAGGACATCAGCACTACTCACGGCAAGGTGCTGCGATACACATGGAAGACATCCTTTTCTTACCATTGTCTGGGAGGCTAAGACAAACGCTATGATAGGTGATCTTTTTCTATAAAAAAATCAGAAAAATACCTAGTTTTGCAATTTTTTAAATATCTTCAAACTTTTTCATGAATAGTTAACCGATACCAACCGGCAGTGTGAGATCGTGCACATAGGAACCTGGATATGATAAAGCCAATGCTATTTCGGCCACGCGTTGCTGACGTTGGTTGCCTTCAGTTGCGATGGTATTGAGGTTCTCTTGTGAGTAGGGCTTTCCGGCAATCCAACGCTGCCCCTTTTTAAACTCTTCCTGATGGGATAACCACCATGCCTGCAACCGCTCAGCTGAGGGTATCGGCAGATCACTTTCATAGGCTTGTGCCCACGGGTCTTGCTTCCTTCTTACATTAATATTGTCGAGATTCTGCAATTCACTCTCGTCTTCATCCTCTATAACAGGACATAGATTCTCTTCCTCAATGTCGATCCCTGTTATAAACGCAAATGACTCGCCGGCTAAGCGTGCATAGTCTGCCTGTGAAGTCCACTCTATTATAGTTGGCACGTAACCTGTATCACCTGATACAGCCAGCGCATAGAGTTTGATGGTTGGCGATAAATCAGCCGATAGGATAGATGCTGTGAGTGCTTCTTGTTGGGCTATATCGAACAATGGGTAAATAAGCTGAATCGCTTCGCGTGTATACTCGCAAGCTTGGGTCACATAGGACTGAAGCAAACTAACTCGCTCTCTGTCCCCCAGTAAAAGTACTGCTCGAATAGCATTGAAACGCACCCCTTCATGCTGGCTGGTCAATAAGGTATTTACAAGCGACATGAGTTGATCGACGTGGTATTTACGATTACCTAGGTAACGTAATGCTGCTATCGTAATTCGATGATCCTGAGCGCCTAAGTATGACGCCACTTCGGCAACAGGAAGATCAACGCCTCTTGCTGCTGACGCGTTAATGGCAGCAGCTTGTACCACAGGTGACGAATGCTCTAGGGCATATTGTATAAACGAGTATGTTACCGAGACAGGAAACCACGCTAATGACTGCGCTAGCTCTTCACCTTGTTCAGAATCATCTGATAACTCACTCAGCAAGGTAATAAAGTGTTCCCAGTTGCTTTGTTGAATAGCCGAAGTTAAATGGATGAATAAGCCGCCCTGCGTCTCATGATCGACCCTCGATAACGTATCAGCTCCATCCAGCGCTTCATACTCAAGAAGATGTAAGTATTCGTTGAGTTGACGATCATACCGAGCGATATCCATTGGGTAAAAACGTGATGAATGGGTCGCATTGTGCCTAAGTACCCATGCATGCGGTGCATCGTGTCGTAAAATAGAGGCTAACCATGGAGATAGTGCCATGTTAGCTGTTCCTTTGTGCATTCATTGACGCATCCCTGCATATCATTTGTTGTGCTCTACTTTTTAAATGTTTTGAGTTTGTCCAGTAGTTCACCCATTGCATCTAAGGTTTCTTCGGCATTGTGGGTCATCATCTCGAGTACTTGAGCCTCTTCTTTAGGCATGGGAGAGCCGCTGTAAATCATTTTCCACTGAACACCGTCGTAAAGCGCTACCCGACCTAAGCTGGCAAACATCATTAATCCATGCCCTACGTCCATGCGGCGGGCACCCAATGAGCTGATTTGACCTTCAAAGTCGTATTCTTTGTATTCGAGCGTTTGCGCATTATGTGGCATGACATACACGCGTGATTCATTCCCGAAAAAGATACGCCCTTGGTAACTCACGACGCTGGAGAATTTATCAACACGGGATTCTGGCATGTAGGTTTCCCATTCATCACCCCGGCCTCGGGCTATCATGCCCCATGCACCTCCGATATAAACATAGCCATCCTCGGCACAGCAAACGCACATAGGAAGAAACGGAGCATCGACCACATCAACTGGACTCCAGTCTTCACCATCAAAGTGCCAGATGTCATTCTTACCGCCCACGGCATAGAGATCGTTTTCATCAAAGCCATCAAGATCATAAAAACCTGTATTTTTGGCAGTTGAATCTTGAATGGACTCAGTCATTAACTCCCAATGATCGGGGCCGATTCGTTTAGTGATAATGCGTCCAAAGCCGACCCCATATACTTGCTCGCCTACTTTCGAGATGTTCTCGATACGTAAATGTTTAGGGAGCTTTTGTTCTACCCGCTTATTTTCGCCGAGGCCGCCGTAATAAACAGAACCAGCATCGTCAATCATAATTGATTCTTTGAACACAGTATTAACTACTCTCGTGTTAAAGAATGATGTTCTATTCCAAGTTGTAGCCCCCCAAACTGGAGGTTTACCATCCTCTTGAACTTTCAAATTATGTATAGCTAAACGTGTTTGGCCTCTGCTGGTATAATAGTCAAATGTCTCTTCAGGCAATTCCTCTTCTGCAGAAACAGCAAAGTAATTGGGCGCTAAAATTGCACAATCATGGATTATGAAACCATCCAAAATTCGATATTTTATATCTTCCATTTCCACTCCTTACTCTACACCAGAGCCTTCGGTAGTTTGCTGTTCAGTAGACCCATCTTTAGTTGTCGGTACTGGCTCACAATCAATTTGTTTATAAAACGTATCGAGTTGTGCCTTTATACAGTCAGGATCACAATGCTCCATACCGAACCAACGCTCACCAAAGTCCCTATCAACAGCATTCTTATGAGCCTCGGCTGCTAGTTCTATGGCGCGAGACATACTAAGCACTTCACCTAAATGTTGTTTGGTAATTTCATCAGTTTCCGTATGGAAAGTTCCATGAGTACCATCACTGTGACCCGTACCTTCGGCACATACAACGGGAGCAGCACGATGCACGCTATTCGTATACGCAGGGCAATTTTTAAACCAAGCTTCTGGTAACAAGTGAT
Source organism: Neptunomonas phycophila (assembly GCF_001922575.1). NCBI lineage: Bacteria > Pseudomonadati > Pseudomonadota > Gammaproteobacteria > Oceanospirillales > Oceanospirillaceae > Neptunomonas > Neptunomonas phycophila. The sequence goes on from NZ_MRCI01000009.1 coordinate 3,861, forward strand.
GGCCAGTTTGCCCTGGACAACAGCCACCGACAGAAGCATTGCCCAACTGACCAAAAAGGTCATCAGCGGAGCCTACACGCCCTTGTGTATTATGATTTCTAACCGTGTTTCTATCCGTACCATGGCTGTTAGCTGTTTGCGATTTATTATAAGGCGATAACATGCATTTACGGGCTTTAAGACAGTCGTTGTTCGCGACCATTTCTTTCATTTGGTCACGAAAGTGCTCCCAGAATTCATCTTTCGTTATTTCACCTTTGCGGTATTTATCTAGCTGTTCTATGTACTCTAAGCCAGTATTTAACTGGTCACGTAGAGCACCAATTTCGTCTTTCAGCTCAAATACATCCATCGCACCTGTGACCGCGGTATAAATTCCATCACCCACATTGTAAACAAAGACACCTGTCTCACACGCCGCCGTTCCCGCAGGAGAAAAAACGGTACAGCCCAATGCCGCCGCGTGCTTGGCACCCGCTCTAACCCCAAAATCCGCCGCTTTATCGACCATCAGATCAATGATCACTTGGTCAATATCATGCATTACTTCCATTGCTTCATTTTGAAAATCGTTAAGGCGCGATTCTAATGACTCAATATTAGTTGGCTTAATCATAAGGCCTAGGCAGTTTTTATCTTTCCATGTTTTGTCTCTAGGCGTGACACGCCGTGGAGGGTTATGTCGCCTCGCTCGCTTCTCTTGCTTACGACGAAATCTTCTATTTTCGCCGTCTTTTATTTCACACTCATCTTTAACTCTATTACGGTCCCTACGGCATTTTCTTTCAGTGGTAGCCGTATCAATGTAAGTCCAGTTACCGGTGTTACCCGGATCAGATCCGTGATTGTGCGTCATTTTGTCAGTATGACGACATACGTTATACCCTTCGATAAATACGTCCATCGACCATGAGCGAAAATAAGTTTTCCCTTTTATTACCCCTGTTTTCTTACCCATACCAAGCGCCATGGTGGCAGGCTCGTTCCCAGTGCTGGTTTTAAAAAACGAGTAATCTTTCAGTGCTACTGGCTTACCAGTAATCATGACGGTTTTGCTAGCGTTCGTTAAATCTTTAGCGAAGGCCGTATTAGCATAAGGAATAAGCACTTTACCCGCACTAGGAAAAGGTGGGCTCCAACATGGATCAGGAAAGGCCGCAGTCGATACGCCATCAGCGACCTTACAGGCCACTTCCAAGCCGTTTGCAAACACTTCATTTGGCATAACCACTCCTTTCAAACGAAACAAACATAGCCGCTCTGGGCGAATCATCGTTGCTGAGATGAGCACAATAATCAGTTCGCATGGAGGGATTTTGTAAGGAGGCATATAAAATCATATTCATCATAGCAATACCGGCCACGGCACCAATCTCCCCCACATGACTGGCGGGTAACCACAAAGGTTGCGTCTTGATCTTACGATCTAACACACGGGTTTGGGCCAAGCCAGCCTCCTCAAAAAAGTAATGCTCACCCGAGGCACTCGCGACTCGATATTGGCAGTTGGCTAACGCTGATTGCGCACGTTCCGATGCCTTTCTAATCGCTTGAGTTAGCCCTACCGCTTTACAGGGTAGGCCGCTATCAATGACTGCTTGTTCTTCGGTTATTGCCGTGGAAAGGATAAGAAATTGATCTTCCTTTTGTGAGGGTCTACCCACTAATAAAGCACCAGCACCTTCACCGGGAATAAAGCCATCACTATTTTTATCGGTTAACACCCTCACTTTTCTACTCACTCCTTCCCGAGATGGAGGGCTCAACAGTTGTAAATGCGTCTGTGAGTTGAGGTAGGTGTCTGCCGCTACAATAAGCACCTTATCGTCAGGTTGCGTCATTACTGTATTGCTTCGCTCTAGAGCACTTGCTAAGGCTGCTCGGCCTTCAGGGATAACCTCAAGCGTAATACCACCTAATCGTTCTTGTATATAAGGGCGATTTACTAATGCTTTAAGTAAATTGGCTTTATGTATATCAGGAAATAAACCTGGTCTGGATGCTTCACTGGTACATAAAAATACATGCTTGATGGTATCGCAGGCTATTTCACTTAACGCCTCTTCAACATAGGCTGCTAATCGAGAATACCCTCTTAGCTTTGAGTCGATGTCACAACGTGCCTGCTGTCTGTAGGTGCCACTGTACCCAAGCAACATGGCTGAGCCATTAGTTTTCCAGCCACGACCTAAAGCACTGACCAACCCTATTTGTTCGATAGCGAGAGGACGATTAGCCTCCACAGGCGTACGTTGTTGCATCGTTATCTAATCCCTCCATTAAGCACCTTAAATTCCTTGCCTTTTGCTCGCGCAAGACGCCATGCTTTGGTTGGCTGACCTACAATTATCGTATTGATTTCCGTACTGTAATATTCAATGGGGATACTGGCCCGCCACACCACACTAAATCGACGCAGCTCTGGTTCAATAATCAGTGTGTCCGCTCTCACATCTAGCAGCTGCTCATTACCACCCGATTTTATCGCTGACACATAGATATGAGTATCGGGTACGACGAACGAAAATTCTCCCTCTGGCATGACGTTGCTCAATGTTATTTCTTCGCCACCGCACAAATGACTAATACGCTGATCATTTGGGGCACATTGATAAAATGCCTCTTTAAAGTCATCCGGTAAAAAAGGGCTGACTTCTCGCTCCCAATGCTCATCATAGGTGCCAGCCAAGGCTAATCGGTCCTTAAAGTTTCTTGAGATGGGGCCAAATGACACGGGTTCGATTTCTTGATTAAATCGAGTAATTTTTTGATTTAAAGGCTCTAATTGAGGTGCTGGTTTGCCGTCTAAATCGTTTGCATTAGTTTTGGGCGCATACCCAATGCCTAATGGGTTGTTAACAAATGTGTGAGCAATACCTTTACTATCAAACTCAGAATAATCAACACCGCCGTATGCAAGGCCATAGTGGATTATCTGTTTTTCAAAAGGCAATGCTTTGCTTAAAGATAATGACCAACCACTTTTTATCCACTGCCTAGGGCCATATACTCTAAAACGCTTATCAAGTTCCGAACCAACTTTAAGACCTACCTCTACCTCTGGTTTATTTGATAACGAGTAAGCATGGGCATGCATAATCACATCACATTGCGGCTTAAATCGAGCGAAGTCATTCTCATATAAAATAGGCGTAAACCCTGGCTGCCCTAACGAAACATCAGCGGTAATAATATCCAATGATGATTCTGGGTCTAGGAGTATCGCTTCACCTCCTGAGCATTGCGGAAAAGCCCAAGACCCCTTAGCAACAATAACTACACAAGACCTTCCGTCGGGCATTAACCCTGATGAGTATTGAGCGTTTAATTGAGTGAAGTTATTCAATTCCATTTGGCATGGCTCAATTGATTTTCACCGCACTACCTTTAACACGATTTGTACCATAAGCCTGTGTGCTCACAGTCACACCCTGAATGAGGAGGTGTCCATCTTTGTCTAAGCTGATTTTTGCATCACCGCACTTAAGTAAAATACCTTCTGCACATTCAATAGTTTTAGGTGTGTTGATCTCTAGAACCTGATCTTGCACTACACCCAGAATCATTGGCTGCTTCACATCACCTTTGATAAAAACCAACGTTACTTTTTTGTTGATATCATCAAGCTCTAATTTTGTCGTGGACATAGCGATCATGTCATCGCATTCACTATACTCATGCGATACTAATGGCTGGCCCGCTAAGTTAAACCCAGTCAACACACCTAATATAGGCATTTCTATATGAACAGGTTTGCCGTTCTCCATTTGCAACGCGGAATCAATATAAGGGTTCAATGGCTCATGATCAGATTTTTTTTCCATAACTTCTGAAAAAGATAAAGATTCTGTCACATGTTTACTGGCCATATTGATCCCTAGTTACCTAATACTTTTTTCGCTTTTAATGAAATGACACCGCCAGCTTTAACCGACGTATCTTTACCCGACTGGGTTTTAATCTCGCCTTCAGCCTTCACCGTTATATCAACACCTTGGATGGTGATAGTGCCATCAGACAGCATGTGAATACTCGACTTCCCAGTACGAAGGATGATCTCTTCCCCTACTTCATAGATCATTTTCTCGCCAATAGTATTCGTCTGGTTTTGCCCAACGGTCGTACTTTGATTAACCCCTACCGTATTGTCTTGGTTAACCCCAACCGTATTCTGCTGCATCGCCCCAATCGTATTGGTCTCATTCACACCTACCGTGTGCACACGTACCATGCCCACCGTTTTAATCTCGGCAATTCCCGTTGTGTGCATACGATTGTTGCGGATGAGAATTTTCTCGTTGTTGTCGACTGTCTCGGTACGGTCGTGATGTACAAACACCGTTTCGTCGTGATCGATCTCTTTTACGCGGTCATGACCCACCCAGTGCGATTCGTCATTTTCAACTTCGATACGTTGGTCTTTTTCAGCGTGCAGCCAGACCTCTTCTTCGCCTTTTTTATCATCAAAGCGCAACGCATTGGCATTACTGGCCGTACCGCCTTTGGTGGATCGCGTGAGTGTTCCGCTTTGAGTTTTGTTCGCCGGTAATTCGTACGGTGGCATTTGTTCAGCGTTGTACACGCGGCCGGTGATGATCGGACGATCTGGGTCTCCATCCATAAAGTCGACGATGACTTCTTGACCGATACGCGGCAGATAGATGTTACCCCAGTTTTTACCCGCCCAACTGTGGGTGACACGCACCCAGCAGGAGCTGTTTTCGTTGTAAGCGCCGTAGCGGTCCCATGGAAACTGGACTTTTACACGACCGTATTCGTCCGTGTAGATCTCTTCGCCTTCAGGACCTACAACAATCGCATTTTGTGGGCCTTGCATTCGCGGCCAACCGGTGGTTTGTGGGGGACGGTAAATAGTTTCTGATGAGATGCAGCGGAATTCGTTACTGTATTCTTTGT
>NZ_MRCI01000010.1 GCF_001922575.1 Neptunomonas phycophila
CGCAATCAGGGGTTCGGTATAAAAGCTTGGCGATGACCTACTCTCACATGGGGAGACCCCACACTACCATCGGCGCTAAAGCGTTTCACTACTGAGTTCGGGATGGGATCAGGTGGTTCCACTTCGCTATGGTCGCCAAGCATAAACTGTCACAATATGAATTCGATGAAGGTCTTGTCTTTACACTCAAGTCTTAGCAATCTTATCTCTACATCCGCTTTCAGCCGCAGCCTACTCACTTACATGTCTCTCACACACGCCTTTGGCGTTATATGGTCAAGCCTCACGAGCAATTAGTACTGGTTAGCTCAACGCCTCACAGCGCTTCCACACCCAGCCTATCAACGTCCTGGTCTTGAACGGCTCTTTAGGGGGCTCAAGGCCCCAGCGAGATCTCATCTTGAAGGGGGCTTCCCGCTTAGATGCTTTCAGCGGTTATCCCGTCCGAACATAGCTACCCGGCAATGCCACTGGCGTGACAACCGGAACACCAGAGGTTCGTTCACCCCGGTCCTCTCGTACTAGGAGCAACTCTTCTCAAATCTCAAACGCCCACGGCAGATAGGGACCGAACTGTCTCACGACGTTCTAAACCCAGCTCGCGTACCACTTTAAATGGCGAACAGCCATACCCTTGGGACCGGCTTCAGCCCCAGGATGTGATGAGCCGACATCGAGGTGCCAAACTCCCCCGTCGATGTGAACTCTTGGGAGGAATCAGCCTGTTATCCCCGGAGTACCTTTTATCCGTTGAGCGATGGCCCTTCCATACAGAACCACCGGATCACTAGCACCTACTTTCGTACCTGCTCGACGTGTCTGTCTCGCAGTTAAGCACCCTTATGCGCTTGCACTCATTGGCTGATTTCCGACCAGCCTGAGGGTACCTTCGTGCTCCTCCGTTACTCTTTGGGAGGAGACCGCCCCAGTCAAACTACCCACCACACAATGTCCTCGATCCCGATTAGGGACCTGAGTTAGAACCTCAACAGTACCAGGCTGGTATTTCAAGATTGGCTCCATGCATACTGGCGTACACACTTCAAAGCCTCCCAGCTATCCTACACAAGTAATGTCAAAGTCCACTGTGAAGCTATAGTAAAGGTTCACGGGGTCTTTCCGTCTAGCCGCGGGTACGCTGCATCTTCACAGCGATTTCAATTTCACTGAGTCTCGGGTGGAGACAGTGTGGCCATCGTTACGCCATTCGTGCAGGTCGGAACTTACCCGACAAGGAATTTCGCTACCTTAGGACCGTTATAGTTACGGCCGCCGTTTACCGGGGCTTCGATCAAGAGCTTCGCCGAAGCTAACCCCATCAATTAACCTTCCGGCACCGGGCAGGCGTCACACCCTATACGTCCACTTTCGTGTTTGCAGAGTGCTATGTTTTTAATAAACAGTCGCAGCCACCTGGTATCTTCGACTCCCAACAGCTTACCCCGCAAGGGGATCACCGTCAGGAGCGTGCCTTCTCCCGAAGTTACGGCACCATTTTGCCTAGTTCCTTCACCCGAGTTCTCTCATACGCCTTAGTATTCTCTACCTGACCACCTGTGTCGGTTTGGGGTACGGTTCGTTATAACCTGAAGCTTAGAAGCTTTTCCTGGAAGCATGGCATCAACTACTTCACTCCACATGGGAGCTCGTCATCAGTTCTCAGTCTTAAGGACCCGGATTTGCCTAAGTCCTCAACCTACTACCTTAAACGCGGACAACCAACGCCGCGCTAGCCTAGCCTTCTCCGTCCCTTCATCGCAGTTATAACCAGTACGGGAATATTAACCCGTTTCCCATCGACTACGCATCTCTGCCTCGCCTTAGGGGCCGACTCACCCTGCCTCGAATAGCGTTGGACAGGAACCCTTGGTCTTCCGGCGGGGAGGTTTTTCACCTCCCTTATCGTTACTCATGTCAGCATTCGCACTTCTGATACCTCCACGGTGCCTCCCGGCTTCCGCTTCAACGGCTTACAGAACGCTCCTCTACCATGCACTTACGTGCATCCGCAGCTTCGGTGTCTAGTTTTAGCCCCGTTATATCTTCCGCGCAGGCCGACTCGACTAGTGAGCTATTACGCTTTCTTTAAAGGGTGGCTGCTTCTAAGCCAACCTCCTAGCTGTCTAAGCCTTCCCACATCGTTTCCCACTTAACTAGAACTTTGGGACCTTAGCTGGCGGTCTGGGTTGTTTCCCTTTCCACGACGGACGTTAGCACCCGCCGTGTGTCTCCCGTGATTGCACTCATTGGTATTCGGAGTTTGCATCGGGTTGGTAAGTCGGGATGACCCCCTAGCCGAAACAGTGCTCTACCCCCAATGGTGAGACACGAGGCGCTACCTAAATAGCTTTCGAGGAGAACCAGCTATCTCCGAGCTTGATTAGCCTTTCACTCCGATCCACAGGTCATCCGCTGGCTTTTCAACGACAGTCGGTTCGGTCCTCCAGTTGATGTTACTCAACCTTCAACCTGCCCATGGATAGATCGCTCGGTTTCGGGTCTAATCCCAGCAACTATACGCCCTATTAAGACTCGGTTTCCCTACGGCTCCCCTATACGGTTAACCTTGCTACTGAAATTAAGTCGCTGACCCATTATACAAAAGGTACGCAGTCACGGTCTCAAGGACCGCTCCCACTGCTTGTACGTACACGGTTTCAGGATCTATTTCACTCCCCTCACAGGGGTTCTTTTCGCCTTTCCCTCACGGTACTGGTTCACTATCGGTCAGTCAGGAGTATTTAGCCTTGGAGGATGGTCCCCCCATATTCAGACAGGATATCACGTGTCCCGTCCTACTCGATTTCATTGGTAATAGGTTGTCACATACGGGGCTTTCACCCACTATGGCCGCACTTTCCAGAGCGTTCTGTTAACCATTTACCAACTTAAGGGCTGGTCCCCGTTCGCTCGCCGCTACTAAGGGAATCTCGGTTGATTTCTTTTCCTAAGGGTACTTAGATGTTTCAGTTCCCCTCGTTCGCCTCTACATACCTATGTATTCAGTATGAGATACCCAACAAGTTGGGTGGGTTTCCCCATTCGGACATCGTTGGATCACAGGTTGTTTACCACCTTCCCAACGCTTTTCGCAGGTTACCACGTCCTTCATCGCCTCTGACTGCCAAGGCATCCACCGTGCACGCTTTGTCACTTGACCATATAACCCGAAGGCGTCTGTTCAAGAAACATGTT
>NZ_MRCI01000011.1 GCF_001922575.1 Neptunomonas phycophila
TGACACCTATCAAGCCTGTAATACCGAATACGATACCTGCTAGGTACAGAATGTAGACCAGCTTTGCAGAGCCGCTATTGGTTGATGAGGTGTTGATCACTTGATCAGTCATGTGAAGTTCCTTTTCAGTCATTTTGGATTGTGTTGTTTTAAAGCTACGGCTCAACTAAGCACGTAGCCGAACCTGTCATAATGGTTCCACCGTGGCTGGTTTTGCAGCCGACGTACGCGATGGGTTTACCGTTCATATCCATGGTTGATGAACCTTGAACGATAACCGCGCCACAGCCGGTTTTATCACCGACCGTAGCAACACGCTGACCGTCGACTTCTGAATCAGAAGCGACGGAAACGATAGGGGTAGTTCCACAGCCTTTTTTAGGGCAGGAGTGGAGGTCTCCTAGGCGGGCTATGGGTTTCATTAAAAAACAGCTCCTACTCGCCATTCACCACTTTGATCTTTATAAAAAGCCACCTTCATTACAGGGCCTGAACCGTCAGGCCTCGCCCATTTAATCGGGGACGGGAGGACCGTAACTAACTTCCCTTTTCCGGCAATTTCAACATGAAGGTCTTCATTACTTTCTGGCAATTTAAGCTCTGCCAACTCAACTCCTGGACTGTGGACACGAATGTTATTCTTATTTAGAGAAATACTATTAAGGTAGCCATCTAAACCATCCAGCCCTAATGCGGTCCCCACTTGTGTCCATAGAGGCCCCATATAGTTTAGAAACTTTTCATAATTGTTATTATTAATAGTTTCATGAAATGATGAGTAAACATTTCTTATTTCATCTTTTAAAGAGTCACTCATTTCAATTTCCTGAGCATTCACCCAAACAAACTCTGGGAACCAGTCAGACAATTCAAATTTTTTAGATATTGAATACGCGGCGATAGGTTTTGTGAAAGCATTATAGAATAAAGATTCACTTTTGTAATGAAGCTCATTTTCTACTTTTAGATGTTCAGAGTTTTTCGCTACTTCTATACCATTGAAGTGGTCATCCTCTTTTATTTCTCCCTTATCCATATCGTACGATGCATTGATAATCGTAGTAAATTCCTTTTCCCTCGTGGTGTAATCTACACGTTCTACACCCGCATTTATATAAAATTTCTCTTTTACTCCTATAATGTAATCGTCCGAATTCTCATCTTTTCCAACTAAGGGAGAATATTTTATTTCTATGTCATTAATACCTTTTTTCAGAGCATAACTAATTGGTATAGAGGTGCTTTTAGTCTTTACACTAGAGGTGCTTTTAGTCTTTACACTAGTTCTGCTTTCAACCTTAATTCCATTAATATAAACAGAGTACAGTGCACCTTTAGAGTTAATATTTAAGTAGTAACCTGATGTAAATTCTTTACCATATCCATTTATAGAGAAACCTAAAAATAATATAAAAGAAACTGAAATACCAGCTACTATTTTTTTCAAATAAAACATCTTCCCAAAATTACTTTTCTTCAAACATGTCTTTAGTAGTTTCAAAAAATTCATACCTATCACCTTTTATTTCAGGACACTTAAACGCATTACCAAATACAGTTTCAGAAAACTATTTGACTCCTCTCTTACGTATTCTCAAACTTCATCATTATTAGCTTAAAACCTATAGCTAATAAAACGCCGACAAGCTATTTTTTCGAGTCTAGCTAGTCCATGCACATCAAACAAAATTCTGATGTTAACACCAAGACCGAAACCTTTCTCGATACCCAAACTAAAACAGCAACCGAAGTTGCTGTTTACAAATATGTTTTACTTATCGCCAGTCTGTAACTTAAAAGAACCAGCCGGTAGGGTTCGGGTGCGCTTGCTGCTGATCCAGTGCTTTCATACCTTTAACGCAGCGAACGATGAGCCAGATGACCCAAAATAGAATAATAAACCAGCCGACAAGCACCACCGATGTAATTGCTCCTATCGCTAAGAACAAGAAGCCGATCCAGAAGGTACGTATCTGAAATTGATAGTGTGTTTTTAGCCATTCAGGGGTGTCACTTTTGTTAATGTAGGCCATGATGACACCTATCAAGCCTGTAATACCGAATACGATACCTGCTAGGTACAGAATGTAGACCAGCTTTGCAGAGCCGCTATTGGTTGATGAGGTGTTGATCACTT
>NZ_MRCI01000012.1 GCF_001922575.1 Neptunomonas phycophila
GGCTATGATGGCTGCAAAACGGGCGGCTACGGCTAGGCCTCCTGAGATGAAGGCCAGTAGAATGCAGAACAAGACTTCTAAAATGATATAAGCGGCGGCAGCGCCGTATAAGAAAGCGTAGAAATTGAGAGCAAGCGCTGTTGGTTCAACAGTCGTTGAGTTAATGGGGGAGGTGGATGCAACTGGAGGTCAAGAGTAAACGGGGCCTAAATCCAAGCTGGAACAGCAGATAGACGAGATTAATAAACTGCCTCGCGCTAAACGGAAGTTTGTGAGTGAGATGTTGGATACAGTGATTCAGCAGCAGATATAAAAAGCCCAGCTCAATGGCTGGGTTTTTATCTCACACCAGATTTAAGCAACTTACTTATTGAATAAGTCCATTAAGGTAGCATCTTCATTTGCAACTGTTGCTGAAAATTCTTTCACAGAAATACCCCCTTCTACTTTTTGTTCTACATCGGCTCCATGCTCTAAAAGCAACTGAATAGAAGAATAATCATAAGGCTTAGTTAACAACGCTTCTCGAAGAGGGCTAACGCCCTCATCATTAACATGGTTCACATCTACCTTGGCATCCAACAAAACTCTAACTATGTTGGCATCCTTCAATTTCATCGCGTAATGAAGTGAATTGTTCCCATATACATCAATAGCATTCACATCAACACCGCAGGCAATTAAGTGTTGAACCATTTCCAAAACAGGAGGCTTCGCAATGGACATCAATGCTCGATGCAGATAATTCCAACGCTCTTTCTCTGTAACTTCATTAACAACAATTCCTTGTTGTATGAAGCCATCAAACTTTTCGATATCGCCTTTTAAAATAGCTCTCAAAACTTCCCGTGACATACTACAAAACCTCTAATTTACAATCCGAAGTAATCTTCCATATCAATAATAATATGATCGATGTTATCTCTGCCTGGCATTTCATCTGCATGACTTAAATTTCTCTTCGCATCTTCAATTTTGAAAAATTGAGGGCGAGCATTCACATAATCATTTAACTGTGATTGTGAAAGACCAAGTTCATCACCAGCGGAAAGTATTCTTCGATTCTCATGACCTGTAATATGACCAAAATGGGTATCAGCAATTACCTGACCATTTTGATCAATAAATTGGCCTTGCGAATTTTTAGGAGCATTAGCTTTAATTGTTGTCTTGGTTTGACTTCGTAATGAAGGTCTATTGAGCTGAGAATTAACTACAGAAGGATCTGTTGCAAATCTTCCATCTGGCGTTCTCAAAACCCCGTTAGCATCATGAGCAGCAGTAGACCCATAGTTTTGAACAACCTTCCTCTCAATCACCAGCGTTTCACCGGTCGAGCCGCTAGATTTTTGGCCTTTTAGCTTAATCCTACGTGTATTCGCTCCAATAGCCTTTAGCTTTTTAAGTGATGATTCTATCACCTTTAAACTGTCTATGTAAGCGCTTACCGCTCGCGCTCCGCTGGCTATCCGTTTATTGACGGCGGTAACTTTCATGCCCATGACTGCTATACGGGCTATGATGGCTGCAAAACGGGCGGCTACGGCTAGGCCTCCTGAGATGAAGGCCAGTAGAATGCAGAACAAGAC
>NZ_MRCI01000013.1 GCF_001922575.1 Neptunomonas phycophila
ACAGGCACATTAACGTTCGCGCCGGGAGAGACGACGCAAACGATCACGGTACCGGTGACGGACGACTACCTAGCCGAAGGCAGCGAGACACTGGACATGGTGTTGAGCAACCCAAGCAATGCGACGATCGCTGATGGGGTAGGCCTAGGTATCATCATTGATGAAGCCAGCCCAAGTGCTGAAGACACCATCAGTGTTACCCTTGAAGGCCCAGCGACGGTTGCCGAAGGCGCGACAGCGACCTATACCGTCACCTTAAGTGAAGCGGCCGTCACCGACATGATCGTTGACGTAGTCACCGGTCATATCGACACGGACAACGGTGACCTGGTCCCTGTGACACAACAAGTCACCATCGTGGCAGGCCAAACAACAGCCACCTTAGACGTCACCAACACCGACGATGCTTATGTTGAAGGCGGCGAAGACTACAGCGTGACCCTCACTGGCACCACCAGTGGCGGCGGGTTCGAAGCCGTGGACGTTGACACCACACCGGTGATCACCACCATTAACGACAACAGCCCAACCGACCCAAGTGTCGAGCCGGATGCTGAAACGATCAGTGTCACCTTAACCGGCGACAGCAGTGTGGCCGAAGGCGGCACCGCGACGTACACCATCACCTTGGATCAGCCAACGGCAACCGAGATGACGGTCGAAGTGATCGTAGGACACATCACAACGGATGACGGCGACCTAACACCGGTTACGCAGAACATTACCATCCCAGCGGGCAGCGACAGCGTTGAGTTCACCGTCGATAACACCGACGACAACTTGGCCGAAGGTAACGAGAGCTACCAAGTTGAACTCAGTGGCACCACCACGGGCGGCGGGTTCGAGACCATTAGCGTCGACACCACCCCGGTTAACACAACGATCGTCGACAACGACGTCCTCTCCATCAGCGTGGATGACGTGACGGTGAACGAAAGTGCAGGGACCTTAACCTTCACCGTTAGCCTCAGCGTACCGACCACGGATGCCGTCACGTTCGACTATGCAACCAGCGACGACAGCGCACTGGCGGGCAGCGACTACACCGCCGTGAGCGGCAGTGGCAGCATCGCCGCAGGCGATACGCAATACACCATCGAGATCCCGATCACGGACGACAACTACGCCGAACTGACCGAGACGTTCAACATCACGTTGAGCAATGTCAGCGCCGGTGTCGCCATCGCCGACGGCAGCGGTGTGGGTACCATTACCGACGACAGCGCACCGGCTGATCTTGAGACCAGCACAGTGACGTTAGATAGCACCCCTAGCGTAGAAGAAGGCGGTGACATCACCGTCACAGCGACCGTGGATAACCCACCGGTCGACACGCCGCTGGTCATCACGCTAGACAACGGTGAGACCATCACCATCCCTGTGGGCCAAA
>NZ_MRCI01000014.1 GCF_001922575.1 Neptunomonas phycophila
CAGCAACTACGGATGAAGATACGCCAGTCACTGTGGATGTGTTAGCCAATGACTCCGATGTTGAGGGCGATACGCTCACAGTCGACTCTGCCTCAGCAGCCAATGGCACGGTTGCAATCAACCCTGACGGCACCATCACTTATACACCAAACGCCGATTTTAATGGCTCGGATACCATCACTTATACGGTCACGGACGGTAACGGCGGGACTGCTACTGCAACCGTAGCGGTGACCATTAATGCGGTGAATGACAACCCAAGCACTGCAGGCGAATCAGCGACAACGGATGAAGATACGCCAGTCAATGTGGATGTGTTAGCCAACGACTCCGATGCTGACGGCGATACGCTTACCGTCGATAGCGCAACAGCTGGTAACGGCACGGTTGCGATTAATCCTGATGGCACTATCACTTACACGCCTAATGCGAACTTCACTGGCTCCGATACCATTACTTATACCGTGAGCGATGGTAACGGCGGTACCTCAACGGCTACCGTAGCGGTGACCATTAATGCCGTGAATGACAACCCAACTACCACGGGCGAATCAGCGACTACAGATGAAGATACTCCCGTTACTGTGGATGTTTTAGCTAACGATTCCGATGTTGACGGCGATACGCTCACAGTCGACTCTGCTACTGCAGCCAACGGCACGGTTGCCATCAACCCTGACGGCACTATTACTTACACGCCTGATTCGAACTTCACTGGCTCCGATACCATCACTTATACCGTGAGCGATGGTAACGGCGGTACCTCAACGGCTACCGTAGCGGTAACCATTAATGCCGTGAATGACACCCCCACCACCGTGGGCGAATCAGCAACTACGGATGAAGATACGCCAGTCACTGTAGATGTACTAGCTAACGATTCCGATGTTGACGGCGATACGCTCACAGTCGACTCTGCCTCAGCAGCCAATGGCACGG
>NZ_MRCI01000015.1 GCF_001922575.1 Neptunomonas phycophila
TTACCACCTTCCCAACGCTTTTCGCAGGTTACCACGTCCTTCATCGCCTCTGACTGCCAAGGCATCCACCGTGCACGCTTTGTCACTTGACCATATAACCCGAAGGCGTCTGTTCAAGAAACATGTTCTCGTAACGATAAAATTACTTTTACTTGGCGCTTGTTAAAAACAAGACTTTAATTTCATCAAATCCACATTGTTAAAGAGCGTTTAAAGCAAAAAAGCTTTAAAAGATAAACTCAAACGTGAGAATATGTTTTAAAACTCTTCATGGCTGACTTTATTCGGGCAAAAAAAAGAACGCTACGTTCTTACTTTCCCTTTCAAGAGTCATGGTGGAGCTATGCGGGATCGAACCGCAGACCTACTGCGTGCAAGGCAGTCGCTCTCCCAGCTGAGCTATAGCCCCATGTTTGCAAGCGACGACTATTGCTTTGACCAATTTAATATTGGTAGGCCTGAGTGGACTTGAACCACCGACCTCACCCTTATCAGGGGTGCGCTCTAACCAGCTGAGCTACAAGCCTATCGCATTAGTCATTTAATGCATAAATGCATCAAATCACTTATTTGCTCTCTTTACACTTCGGTCAGATAATTCGTGTGAACGCTATGCCAGGATTCGGCTAATCGTTTAAGGAGGTGATCCAGCCGCAGGTTCCCCTACGGCTACCTTGTTACGACTTCACCCCAGTCATGAACCACACCGTGGT
>NZ_MRCI01000016.1 GCF_001922575.1 Neptunomonas phycophila
ACGACAGCTTCAATGGCGAAGAAGACGTACCGTACACCATGACAGCGAATGACCTGTTAGGTAACGACACGGATCCAGACAGCGATCCATTAACGATCACTGAAGTGTCTAACCCAACGAACGGTACTGTTGTCCTTAACGCTGACGGCACCGTGACCTTCACGCCTGATGAGAACTTCAATGGCGAAGCGACGTACGAGTACACCATTACTGACGGTAACGGTGGGTTCGACACCGCTACTGTGACAATCGACTTTGCACCGGTTAACGATGCACCGGTTGCCGTTGATGATCAGCTAACAGGTGAAGAAGACACCACCATCACGCTGGATCCAGCAACGCTATTGGGTAACGACACGGATGTTGATGGCGACCCATTAACGATCATCGACGTCTCTAACCCAAGCCGCGGTACGGTAACACTGAACCCCGATGGCACAGTGAGCTTCACACCGGATCCGGACTACAACGGTCCAGCCATGTTCGACTACACAGTCAGCGATGGTAACGGCGGTGAAGATACGGCCACAGTGACCGTAGTATTCTCACCAGTGAACGACGGACCGGATGCGGTTGACGACAGCTTCACGGGCGAAGAAGACACGCCATACGTCATGACGCCAGCAGCGATCCTTGGCAACGACACGGATCCAGAAGGTGACACGCTATCGATCA
>NZ_MRCI01000017.1 GCF_001922575.1 Neptunomonas phycophila
GCTCTACACGGCCTGTTACTACTGTACCACGACCAGAGATAGAGAATACGTCCTCGATAGGCATCAAGAATGGCTGATCGATCGCACGAACTGGATCAGGGATGTAAGCATCTAGCGCTTCGACTAGATTCTTAACCGCTGTTGTTCCTAATTCGTTGTCATCTTCGCCGTTCAATGCCATCAAAGCAGAACCACAGATGATTGGCGTGTCATCACCTGGGAAGTCGTAAGTGTCTAGCAACTCACGGATTTCCATTTCTACAAGCTCACGCATTTCTGCGTATTCTTCAGAATCAACACCGCCACAGTCTTCTGCCAACAAGTCAGCTTTATTCAAGAATACTACGATGTAAGGTACACCTACCTGACGAGACAACAAGATGTGCTCACGAGTCTGTGGCATAGGACCATCAGTCGCGCCACATACTAGGATAGCGCCGTCCATCTGCGCCGCACCAGTGATCATGTTCTTAACATAGTCAGCGTGACCTGGGCAGTCTACGTGCGCGTAGTGGCGAATCTTAGATTCGTACTCTACGTGAGACGTAGAGATCGTGATACCACGCTCACGCTCTTCTGGTGCCTTATCGATACCGTCAAATGCTACGGCTTCACCACCGAAAACTTCTGCACATACGCGAG
>NZ_MRCI01000018.1 GCF_001922575.1 Neptunomonas phycophila
GCTCTACACGGCCTGTTACTACTGTACCACGACCAGAGATAGAGAATACGTCCTCGATAGGCATCAAGAATGGCTGATCGATCGCACGAACTGGATCAGGGATGTAAGCATCTAGCGCTTCGACTAGGTTCTTAACCGCTGTTGTTCCTAATTCGTTGTCATCTTCGCCGTTCAATGCCATCAAAGCAGAACCACAGATGATTGGCGTGTCATCGCCTGGGAAGTCGTAAGTGTCTAGCAACTCACGGATTTCCATTTCTACAAGCTCACGCATTTCTGCGTATTCTTCAGAATCAACACCGCCACAGTCTTCTGCCAACAAATCAGCTTTGTTCAAGAATACTACGATGTAAGGTACACCTACCTGACGAGACAACAAGATGTGCTCACGAGTCTGTGGCATAGGACCATCAGTCGCGCCACATACTAGGATAGCGCCATCCATCTGTGCCGCACCAGTGATCATGTTCTTAACATAGTCAGCGTGACCTGGGCAGTCTACGTGCGCGTAGTGACGAATCTTAGATTCGTACTCTACGTGAGACGTAGAGATCGTGATACCACGCTCACGCTCTTCTGGTGCCTTATCGATACCGTCAAATGCTACGGCTTCACCACCGAAAACTTCTGCACATACGCGAG
>NZ_MRCI01000019.1 GCF_001922575.1 Neptunomonas phycophila
CGTTAAATCCAAGGTTAGGAATGTAGGTTAGCGTTCCGTCTGGGTTGATGGATACGGTTCCGTTAGCAGCACTAGCGCTACTGACAGAAAGGGAATCGCCATCAGAATCGGTGTCATTGTCCAGTACAGTGATAATTGCCGGTGTGTTTTCGTTGGTAGACGCCGAATCATTAACAGCATTTGGGTTATCGTTGATTGGATTGACCGTGACAGCTACGGTAGCCGTTGAGGTACCGCTGTTACCATCGCTCACGGTATAGGTGATGGTATCTGAGCCATTAAAATCGGCGTTTGGTGTATAAGTGATGGTGCCATCAGGGTTGATCGCGACGGTGCCGTTACCAGCTGTAGCAGAGTCTACTGTGAGCGTATCGCCCTCAGCATCGGAGTCATTGGCTAATACATCCACAGTGACTGGCGTATCTTCATCCGTAGTTGCTGATTCGCCCGCGGTGGTGGGGTTGTCATTCACCGCATTAATGGTCACCGCTACGGTAGCCGTTGAGGTACCGCCGTTACCATCGCTCACTGTATAAGTAATGGTATCGGAGCCAGTGAAGTTCGCATTAGGCGTGTAAG
>NZ_MRCI01000020.1 GCF_001922575.1 Neptunomonas phycophila
CACTGAACCCCGATGGCACAGTGAGCTTCACACCGGATCCGGACTACAACGGTCCAGCCACGTTCGACTACACAGTTAGCGATGGTAACGGTGGTGAAGATACGGCCACAGTGACCGTAGTATTCTCACCAGTGAACGACGGACCGGATGCGGTTGACGACAGCTTCACAGGCGAAGAAGACACGCCATACGTCATGACGCCAGCAGCGATCCTTGGCAACGACACGGATCCAGAAGGTGACACGCTATCGATCACGGGCGTATCTAACCCAACGAACGGTACCGTTGTCCTGAATGCTGACGGCACAATTACCTTCACACCGGATGCAGATTTTGTAGGCGAAGCGACTTATGACTACACCATCACAGACGGCAATGGCGGTACTGACACGGCCACAGTCACCATCGACTTTGTTGACATGAACGACGGTCCAGATGCGATTGACGACAGCTTCAATGGCGAAGAAGACGTACCGTACACCATGACAGCGAATGACCTGTTAGGTAACGACACGGATCCAGACAGCGATCCATTAACGATCACTGAAGTGTCTAA
>NZ_MRCI01000021.1 GCF_001922575.1 Neptunomonas phycophila
ACGACAGCTTCAATGGCGAAGAAGACGTACCGTACACCATGACAGCGAATGACCTGTTAGGTAACGACACGGATCCAGACAGCGATCCATTAACGATCACTGAAGTGTCTAACCCAACGAACGGTACGGTTGTCCTTAACGCTGACGGCACCGTGACCTTCACGCCTGATGAGAACTTCAATGGCGAAGCGACGTACGAGTACACCATTACTGATGGTAACGGTGGATTTGACACCGCTACTGTGACAATCGACTTTGCACCGGTTAACGATGCACCGGTTGCCGCTGATGATCAGCTGACAGGTGAAGAAGACACCACCATCACGCTGGATCCAGCAACGCTATTGGGTAACGACACGGATGTTGATGGCGATCCATTAACGATCACCGACGTCTCTAACCCAAGCCACGGTACGGTAACACTGAACCCCGATGGCACAGTGAGCTTCACACCGGATCCGGACTACAACGGTCCAGCCACGTTCGACTACACAGTTAGCGATGGTAACGGTGGTGAA
>NZ_MRCI01000022.1 GCF_001922575.1 Neptunomonas phycophila
GTCCAGATGCGATTGACGACAGCTTCAATGGCGAAGAAGACGTACCGTACACCATGACAGCGAATGACCTGTTAGGTAACGACACGGATCCAGACAGCGATCCATTAACGATCACTGAAGTGTCTAATCCAACGAACGGTACGGTTGTTCTTAACGCTGACGGCACCGTGACCTTCACGCCTGATGAGAACTTCAATGGCGAAGCGACGTACGAGTACACCATTACTGATGGTAACGGTGGATTCGATACCGCTACTGTAACAATCGACTTTGCACCGGTTAACGATGCACCGGTTGCCGTTGATGATCAGCTGACGGGTGAAGAAGACACCACCATCACGCTGGATCCAGCAACGCTATTGGGTAACGACACGGATGTTGATGGCGATCCATTAACGATCACCGCCGTCTCTAACCCAAGCCACGGTACGGTAACACTGAACC
>NZ_MRCI01000023.1 GCF_001922575.1 Neptunomonas phycophila
ACCCAACGAACGGTACCGTTGTTCTGAATGCTGACGGCACAATTACCTTCACACCGGATGCGGATTTTGTAGGCGAAGCGACGTACGACTACACCATCACAGACGGCAATGGCGGTACTGACACGGCGACAGTCACCATCGACTTTGTCGACATGAACGACGGTCCAGACGCGATCGACGACAGCTTCAATGGCGAAGAAGACGTACCGTACACCATGACAGCGAATGACCTGTTAGGTAACGACACGGATCCAGACAGCGATCCATTAACGATCACTGAAGTGTCTAACCCAACGAACGGTA
>NZ_MRCI01000024.1 GCF_001922575.1 Neptunomonas phycophila
GAGTCAGCTAAATGCTTGTTGGTTCAGTCTAAACAAAAGGCACTTGTTAGCGGGCGTGTAGCTCAGCTGGGAGAGCGTCGCCCTTACAAGGCGAATGTCGGGAGTTCGAACCTCTCCACGCCCACCACTAACAATATGCTGGCACTCGAAAGCGAGTATAAACACAGATGCGGAGTGGTAGTTCAGTTGGTTAGAATACCTGCCTGTCACGCAGGGGGTCGCGGGTTCGAGTCCCGTCCATTCCGCCACTTACTAAAACAGCAATGTTCTGGTAAGCGGTAACTGAGTCAGCTAAAT
>NZ_MRCI01000025.1 GCF_001922575.1 Neptunomonas phycophila
AAGAAATCATTTGAACGTAATCTGCCGCACGTTAACGTAGGTACTATTGGCCACGTTGACCACGGTAAAACAACTTTGACAGCAGCACTGACTCGCGTATGTGCAGAAGTTTTCGGTGGTGAAGCCGTAGCATTTGACGGTATCGATAAGGCACCAGAAGAGCGTGAGCGTGGTATCACGATCTCTACGTCTCACGTAGAGTACGAATCTAAGATTCG
>NZ_MRCI01000026.1 GCF_001922575.1 Neptunomonas phycophila
CTAGTCGAAGCGCTAGATGCTTACATCCCTGATCCAGTTCGTGCGATCGATCAGCCATTCTTGATGCCTATCGAGGACGTATTCTCTATCTCTGGTCGTGGTACAGTAGTAACAGGCCGTGTAGAGCGTGGTATCGTTAAAGTCGGCGAAGAGATTGAAATCGTTGGTATCCGCGAAACTACTAAGACAACATGTACTGGTGTTGA
>NZ_MRCI01000027.1 GCF_001922575.1 Neptunomonas phycophila
TAACCGCTAGCGATTTATTGATCACCGAAGGTAATGGCAGTGTGGTAGCTAATGCCGACGGTACATGGAACTACACACCGGCTGCTGATGATAATGGCACTATTAGTTTTAGTTACACCATTAGTGATGGAACCGATAGCGTCAGTAATACAGCCACGCTCGATATTATCCCTGTGAATGATGCGCCGGTCAGCACGCCTGCCA